>NZ_CP010834.1:0-300000 GCF_001548675.1 Methanobrevibacter sp. YE315 | reverse complement strand
GGTTAGCGACATTGCCAATAAATTCTGAATTAGTGACTTTACCATTATGAGCACCTTGAGCCCAGTGGATAGCACCACCATTGATTGCTGCAGTATTGTTGATAAAGTTACAATTGTCTACATTTAATATGCCTTGGGAAGTAATGGCCCCTCCATTACCATCACTATTTCCGTTGATAAATGTAATTCCTTGTAGTGTAACATTAGCTCCGCTAGCAATATTGAATACTCTTGCCTTATGGCTAGCATCAATTACAATGTTATTACCTTTAATGGTTATTGTTCCAGAAAGTGGTATACCGTCTTTAAGTGCGCTGTCTGAATCAACATAAGTATAATTCCTTGTCAATACAACAGTTCCTGTTGCGGAAATATCATTCTTCAAGTCTGTAAATGATCCTTCATCAGCGCCCAATAAATCATTCGATTCGGGAGTTGCTTGAATTGAAAGACCATTACTTTGTGTTAAAACATCTGCATCAGATGTCAATGTAACATTTAAATCAATGTCAGCAGATGAGACTGCCTGCATTGAGAAAATGAAACATATTATTAAACATAAAATTAATATCTTTTTATTCTTCATTTTGCATCCTCCCTCCACTTTTAAATTTAGATTTCATAAAGAAATCATGGAGAGTTTATAGTAATTTCTATATTAGTTCTTACTAATATAAACGTTTTACTTTTTGGATTTGTATTAAAAATATTAATATAAAATAAATTATATTTTAAACAATAAACATTAAATTGAATTATATTTTGAATAACATAACCTATTTAACAAAAAATCATTTAAAATTTAAAGACTTAGGTTAAACTAAACAAAATCTATGCAAAACATAGCAGATTATCAAATTACACTTAATTTTAAACAAAATGTTAAAAAAACATGGAAAATTATAAAAATATTAGAAAAATTTAATGAAAAATACACACATGAATCATATGAATAGAATGTACATAACCCCTGAAACACTTAAAAAATCTGGTGAAAGACAATTAAGTATATCCAATAGAAAATTAATCATCACGAATAGACAAGGTAAACTATCTAAAAAAAGCATTAATTAGTATATTGCTTCATTAAAAGCATTTGAAAATAAGAAAAAAAGTAGGAAAAATTATTTCCTAAACCTTCTGATTTGAATTGATCCGACAGCCAACATGATTAACAATAAGACAAGTATTGGATTACCTGTTGCATGTTTGGTTAAATCAACTGCACCTTCACCAGGTTTTGCAGCATCTCCCCCTTCTTGAGATGGGCTTGGAGAATCACTGTAATGAACCTCGATATCAGTTATGGTATCATTTGCTTCGTATTTTTTGTCACCGGAATATGATGCGGTAACTACATGATCTCCTTCAGTTAATCCAGGGATGACGAATTTTGCTTTTCCGTCTTTAACCTCTTCAGTATATTCTTTGCCATCAACAGTTATTGTAACAGTACCTGTTGCATCACTAGGGAGATTCACTACAACATTCGCATCTTCACCCTGATAGATTTCATCACCGGTAGCTGAGATAGGTGTTGAAACTTTTGCTACTGTGAATTGGGTTGTAGTTGTGCTTGGCAAGTATTTTCCATCACCTTCATAGGTTACATTTGCAGTGTATTTTCCGCTAGGAAGTTCTGGAATAACAACTTTAGCCTTACCGTTTACGATAGTTCCATAGTATCCCACACCATCTATATCGACAAGTACACGACCAGTCGCATCACTAGGAACAGTTACTGTAATAACTTCATCATTACCAACTTTAATATCTTTTCCGCTAGCAGATACAGTAGATGGACGTTTTGATACAGTGAACTGGCCGGTTGTTGAGTTTTCTACATAGTTTTTGTCACCATCATATTTGACTGCAACTGTCTTATCGCCAGCCTCAAGGCCATCTACATTGAATACGGCTTTACCATCTTTGGCTTCTGCAGTGTATGTTTTACCGTTGATTTCAATAGTTACAGTACCAGTAGCATCATCCGGAAGAGTTACTGTTACAACAGCAGTGTCTCCAACATAGCAATCATCCACATCAACGTTGATTGGAGTGTTGTATTTTGGAATTGTCACTTTTGAATCTTCCACTTGAGATCCATGAGTATCATCACCGGAATAGATAACTTCAACATCATAGGTTCCAGGAGTGTTGTTATCTAATGTAATGACTGCAGTACCATTAACAACTTCTGCAGTATAAGTCTCATTACCAACTTTAACAGTCACATTACCTGTAGCATTATCACCAACAACAACCACGACAGTACCATTACCTTGATCAATGACCTTCATGTCAGGAACTTCTTTAGCTTTCTCAACAGTCAAGTTACCAATAGTGTAATTAGAATTGTAATTATCATCACCATCATAAACAACAGCAATAGTGTGATCACCAGGAGCCAAGTCATCAACAGTAACAACGGCTTTACCATCCTTAATCACTGCAGGATAGTCTTTACCACCAACACTAACAGTAACATTACCAGTAGCATCATCAGGAACAGTAACTGTAATAACAACAGGTTCGCCCTCTTTAGCTTCACCAACTTCAACATCAATTGGAGCATCATATTTAGGAGCAGTTATCTCAGCTGTAGTGTTAGATGCCTCATGAGTATCATCACCTGAATAGATTACCTCAACTTCATGAGTACCAGGAGTTACATTGTCATCCAATTGAACAACAGCAGTACCGTTAACAACTTCTGCAGTATACTCCTTATCACCAACCTTAACAGTCACATTACCTGTAGCATTATCACCAACAACAACCACGACAGTACCATTACCTTGATCAATGACCTTCATGTCAGGAACTTCTTTAGCTTTCTCAACAGTCAAGTTACCAATAGTGTAATTAGAATTGTAATTATCATCACCATCATAAACAACAGCAATAGTGTGATCACCAGGAGCCAAGTCATCAACAGTAACAACAGCTTTACCATCCTTAATCACTGCAGGATAGTCTTTACCACCAACACTAACAGTAACATTACCAGTAGCATCATCAGGAACAGTAACAGTAATAACAACAGGCTCGCCATCTTTAGCTTCACCAACTTCAACATCAATTGGAGCATTATATTTAGGAGCAGTTATGTTTGCGAGTGTTGAAGTGCCATTGTGGGTATCATCACCGGAATAGATTACCTCAATTTCATGAGTACCCGGAGTTACATTACCATCCAATTGAACAACAGCAGTACCGTTAACAACAGTAGCATTATACTCCTTATCACCAACCTTAATGGTCACATTACCGGTAGCATTATCACCAACAACAACCACAACAGTACCATTACCTTGGTCAATCACTTTGATGTCATCAGTTTTTATTTTGGATACTGTGAATTTGGTTGTAGCATTGCTTGGTTCGTATTTTTTGCATCCAGCGAATATTGCATCAACAGTGTAATCGCCTGCTTCAAGGTCTGGAATCACTAATGTTCCTTTACCTCCTGAAACAAATACTGTGTAGTTTTTGCCGTCGACGCTGACAGTCACATTACCACATACATCTTCAGGAACTTCCACATTAATCACTGCCTTATCGCCAACAGTGATGTTTTCAGCAGTTACATTAATAGTTGAAGGAACTTTGGATACTTCAATAGTTGATGTTGTGTTGCTTAGCAAGTATTGGTCATCACCTAAGTATTTCACATTAATATCGTGAGTTCCACTGGAGAGTCCATCGACTTCTAAAGTTCCTTTTCCGTTTTCAACTTCAACCGCATAGGTTTTATTTGCAATTTCTACAATAACATATCCAGTTGTATTATCAGGAACAGTGATTTCAATTACAGCGGTTTCACCAACATTGATTGGTGTTGTGTTAGCTTCAACTGTTGAATTGCGTTTGTCTACAGTGAAACTGGCTGATGTGTGGTTTCCAGTGTAGTTGTTATCACCGATGTAGTCTACGTATACTGTTTTAGTTCCGGCAGTTAAGTTTTCAACATTGAAAGTTGCTTTGCCGTTTTCAATTGGGGCAGTGTATTCTTGACCATCGATTTCAATAGTCACATTTCCTTTTGCATCATCAGGAACGGTTACAACAATCTCTGCAGTATCGCCAACTTTGATGTCTGAAACTTCAACGCTGATTGGAGTTTCAAGTTTAGGAATAGTTACTCTTGAAGTTGCATTTCCACCATCGTGTGTATCATCACCGGAATATATCACTTCAACATCATAAGTTCCAGGAGTGTTGTTTTCTAATGTAATGACTGCAGTACCATTAACAACTTCTGCGATATAAGTCTCATTACCAACTTTAACAGTCACATTACCAGTAGCATTATCACCAACAACAATAGTGATAGTGCCGTTATTTTGATCAATAATTTTAATATCATCAGATTTAACTTTAGATACTTCTAATTTAGTTGAATTGGTGCTTGGCTCATATTTGTTATCACCATTGTAAACCACATCAACAGTGTAGTTTCCAGCTTCAAGACCAGGAACAACCAAAGTTGCTTTACCATCAGCAACAGGAACAACATGGTCCTCACCACCAACAGTAATTGTCACATTTCCGGTTGCATCTTTAGGAACACTGACCTCAATGACTGCATTTTCTCCAACAGTAATGTTTTCAACAGTCACATTAATGCTTGAATCTGAAACTTTTGAAGCTTTGAATGTGGTATTTGCACTTGCATTGGTGTATTTGTCATCACCTAAGTAAGTTGCAGATACATTATGGATTCCATCTTTTGAGACAGTTACTTCGATTGAACCTTTACCGTTTGTAAGATTTACATAATATCCTACGCCATCAACATCAACAAGTACAGGTCTGGTTACATCACTAGGAGCTGTTACTTCAATTAAAGTCTTATCTCCAACAGTAACATTAGTTGCATTAACTGTGATTTCAGGAGCAACTTTATTTACTGTGAAGTTAGCGGTTGTGTGGTTACCAGTGTAGTTATTGTCACCAACATAATCAACTGCAATAGTCTTGGTTCCTGCTGTTAAGTTTTCAATTTCAAATGTTGCTTTGCCGTTTTCAATTGGTGCTGTGTATTCCACACCATTGATTTCAATAGTTACATTTCCTTTTGCATCATCAGGAACATTTACAATTATTTTAGCTACATCTCCAACATTTGTATCGTTTACATCAACGCTGATTGGAGTTTCGAGTTTAGGAATAGTAACAGTTCCAGTTGTAGTTGATGGCTCATGATTGTCATCACCGGAGTAGATAACTTCAATGTCATGAATACCCGGAGTTTCATTCACTAAATCAATCACGGCAGTACCGTTAATGATTTCAGCAGTGTAATTATTGTCTCCAACTTTAATAGTTATGTTACCAGTAGCATTATCACCGACAACTACCATAACAGTACCGTTGCCTTGATCAATGACTTTAATGTCTGTATCATTAGCTTTGGATACTTCAAATTCAGCAGAGCTTGTAACCGGTTTGTATTTTCCATCACCGTTATAAGTTGCATTAATTGTGTAATTGCCAGCAGGTAATTTTGGAATAGTTAATGTACCGGTTCCACCAGATACCGGTACAGTATGAGTTTCATTATTAACGACGACTGTAATATTTCCAGTTGCATCCTCAGGAACAGTGAATGTGATTGTTTCACTTTCACCACATGTGATATTTTGAGGAGTGATTTCTAAGGTTGAGTTATTCTTACTTACATTGAATTTGTCTGAAGTAAAGTTGCGTAAGTATGTGTCATCACCCAAGTAAGTAGCGACCACATCATATTCTCCTGCAGGTAATGTATCAATTTCTAAGATTGCTTTACCATCACTTACATTAGCATAGTAATGTTGGCCATTAATGTCAATTAATACTTGACCGGTTGCATTTGCAGGAACTTCTACTGTAATAGTTTGTTTTCCTCCAACAGTGCTGTTTGAAATAGTCATGTTTATTGGAGCATCAAGTTTTGTAACTTCAAATGTTGCAGATGTCCAGTTACCGTTTAGATTGTTATCTCCTCCATATATCACGACAAGGGTATGATTTCCGCTTGTGAGTGCTTCAATAGTAAAGTTAGCAGTACCATTTGTGACAGGCACAGTATTGTTTACACCATTGACAATGACAATTACATTTCCTGTAGCATTAGTATTGTTGACTGTGATGTTGATTACTTGGCTTTCACCGATTTTCATTGTCGGTTCAACGTCAACGCTTACTGTTGTATTTACTTTATATACTTCGAAGTCCACGGTTGCGGTTGCCTTATTGTAGTTTTCATTACCATTGAAAATCGCTACAACAGGATAGTGTCCTGCATTTAAGCCTTCAACATTAACTGTAGCATTTCCTTTATAGTAAGGAACATTCCATCTGGATGCTCTTAAGGTAACCTCACCATTATCTAATGAAATTTCTTCAGCAGTTCTGTTATCAACTATAACAGTTACATTACCTTCAGCATTTACATGAACTATTATATGTTCAACATCACCATAGAATATGTCTTTAACATCAATGGTTATTATTGGATCTGCCTTTGCAACAGTGAAGTTGGCTTTAGCATTGCTACGTGTGTAGTTAGCATTTCCATTGTAGGTCACATTAACAGTGTAGTTATTTGCATTTAAGTAAGGAACATCAACAGTTACTAGGCCGTTAATTAAAGGTTTTTCTATAAATTCATAACCTCCGACTTCGATTGTAACATTACCCTCAGCATTTACATGAACAGTAATAGTTTCAACCTCACCGTAAGTAATGTTTTGAACAACAACGTTGATGTCTGGAGTAATTTGACTTACTTTGAATGAACCATTAGCGGTTGCAGCCTCATATTTATCGTTAGCAGGGAAGTATAATGTAATATTATAATCTCCAGCTGCAAGGTCATTTAATGTTAAGTTACCTTTACCATTTTTGATGAATGTTGTGTAATTTCTACCGTTTACTTCAACTTCCACTAAGCTGGTAATATCATCTTTAGTCTCAATAGTAATTAATTCAGCATTACCAAAGTCAATATCTGTTCCGTTGATTGTGAATTCAGGTTGATATTTTGATATGGTAAAGCTTGACTTTGTTGTATTGCCATAATATTTATCGTTTTCAACATACCTTGCAGTCACATTATGTTTACCTGCTTTAAGACCTGTTATGTTGAACTGTGCAACACCGTCTGTGATGTTTGCATAGTAGTGGTTGTCTTCTATGTCAAGCAAGATTTGACCTGTTGCGTTGTTTCCTACAGTCACGTTGATTTGCACGACATCTCCAAGGTTGGCTATGTCGATGCTTAAAGGAACATTGTTTTTGTCCACTCTGAATGATGAAGTGTCATTGGATGCATTATAATTTTTATCTCCATGGTAGAATGCATCTACGACATATACATCAGCACCCAAGTTAGGAATAATGATTGTAAGGTTATCGGCAGTTGTCTTATGTTCAATGCCGTTTACGAATACGCTGATGTTTCCTGTAGCGCCAGGAGTCAATTCCAGTTCGATTGTGACATTTTGACCTACAGTGATGTTTTGGATTTCCTTGATTGTGATTTCAGAAGCTACTTTGTATACTAAAAAGCTGTTGTTTCCTTTATGTATGAATGTTCTAGGTCCTGCATGCTCAATGTAGATTGCTGTTACATTGTATTGACCCGCATCTAATAGCGGTAATTTCCATTGAGCGGAACTGAAGTTGAACTGGGAAATGTAATGGTTAAAGATTACGCTTTCATTCCTGATTACTTCACCATCAGCATTGGTAATGATGACTGTTAAATTGTTGCCTGTTTGATCTCCATCCACATGGACATATACTATCTCATTATCAAATACTGATATATCATCTGAAACAATTTCAAGTACTTTTTCAGTATCATAAATTTCAAATACTGTGAAATTTTTACTTTCAAGGTATTTCCTGTTTTCAAGATATGTTGCATTTACAGTATAATTACCAATGGCAGGAGCTTTAAGGTGCAATATGCCTTCTCCACCATTGACATAAACAGTGTATGTTTTGTTTACATTTCTCATCTTATCCCATACGATTACGGTTACATTTCCAGTTATGTCGCTTGGACCATCGATGAATATGTCCACATCAGTGCCGTTAGCGATAATTCCTCCATCAGATACAGTTACATTGATGAATGAAGGAATTCTGTTAACGTTGAACTGTTTTGGAGCAGATACATTACTATTATACTTATCATTGCCCATGAATGTAGCAACAACAGTTATAGTATCATTATTAACCGGAGTGTACTCAAAAGTAGCAGCAGTAGCATTTGTAATATGTACAGTGTAGTTAGCACCATTAATTGTGAATACCACGACACCGGTAACTGACTCATTCAAGTTAGCAGTGAAGTTTACCGGACTGCCAACATAAATAGTTGCAGGCACAGTAGTATCATTAACAGTAATTGTCACATTGTTTTTAACTACTTTGATTGTAGTGGATGTAGTATATCCTGTGTAGTTTTGATCACCCTCTAAAACAGCAGTAATGGTATAATTACCTTCAGCTAATCCTTCTATGCAAATTTCATGATTTCCAGGGTTAGGTGAAAGAGGATTTTTATATTGATTTCCATTAATAAATATAATGAGAAGTCCAGTAGAGTTGGTTGTAGTGAATTTAATTTCTACATCTTCGCCAACTTTATAAGTTCCATTCCTATCTTTAGTAATAGTAATTAATGAGTTATTAGGTAAAACAGTGAATTCATCGTCAGCAGTAGCATTGCCATTATAATCATCGCTAGTGATGAACTCAGCAGTGGCCTCATAATCGCCGCCTGCTAAACCAGATAAGTCAACACGGGCAACACCGTTAGATACAGTGCCGTTAAAGACTTTGGTTTTATTAGTGCCTTTGAGCTTAACGGTGACTCTGACAGTGCCGTTAGCAGCATTGCTTACATTAATAACTGCAGTAGCATTATTAGGATAAGTCACATCAGCAATAGTCATATTAATGGAAGGAGCGACTCTTGAAACAGTGAATTCAACATCATTTAATGTCAATACATCATAATTGCTGTCACCATAGAAGACAACTGTAGCAGTTTTATCACCGGCAGGCAATTTATCAGCATAGATTAATGTTTGAACAGTGCCGTTGTACAATACTTTGTCTCCAACTTTTATTGAAACGTTTCCTTTGAAGTCATCAGTGACATTGATGATAAATGTAGTATTCTGCTCAACAGTGACATTTAAAGCAGTGCCATTAGCAACTAAAGTAGCATTATCTACAGTGAATCTTGTAGAGTTTTTGCTATCGCAATACTTATCGTCACCAACATAGGTTACATTGACTTCATGATCTCCGCTATTCAATCCGGTAGCATTTAATCCGCCTTTACCATTGATTATAGCAACATCATATTCTTTGCCATCAACAGTCAATTTAACAGTAGTATTTATAGTTTCATTCAACTCGACAGTAATGAGAGCATCATCACCATAAGTAACCGGAGTTTTAACGGTTACCTTGATATCAGTTGGAATTCTGTCAACTTCAAATACTTGAGGATCAGATACATTACTATTATACTCATCATTGCCAACGAAGGTAGCAACAACAGTCAGAGTAGCATTATTTACAGGAGTGTACTCATAAGCGGCAACATTAGAATCTGTAACATGTACAGTGTAGTTAGCGCCATTAATGGTAAATATCACATCACCAGTAACGGACTCATTCAAGTTAGCAGTGATTATTACCGGAGTACCAGCAACAATATCGGATGGGACAGTAGTATTATTGACACTAATTGTTATATCCTTTTTAATAACAGTAAAGTTAGCGGTTGTTGAGTTGAATCTGTATTTGTCATCACCAGGATAGGTTGCAACAACTGTCTTATTGCCGTAGGTTATTTCTGGTATGTAGAATGTTGCATTGCCGTTTACGGTTACGTTAGTGAATTTAATACCATTGATTTCAATAGTTACGTTTTCGGTTACGTCAGCAGGAACTGTTACAATGACTTTGACAGTGTCATTTACATAAATTCCGTCTTCATCAACAACAGTAATGTTGATTGAAGGATAGGTTTTTGATACAGTGAATATGTTATTGGCTACTTTGCTTGTGTAGTTAGCATCATTAACCGTAGCGTTAACTGTGTATACTCCTTCTTTAAGGCCAGTTATGTTGAATGTAGCTTCACCGTTTACGAATGAATCATTAGTGTATTTGGTACCGTTTACCCAAATGGATACATTTGTTACTCCAGTTGGAACAGTAACTGTTATTATTTCAGGGTCTCCGACTGTAATGTTCATTCCAGTAACATTTATTTCATAGTCAGAAATCTTAGCCGGTCTGAAAGTTAATGATTTTGTACTGTCAGTGAAGTTTTGGTTACCGTCATAAGTTACAGCCATGGTGTAGTTTTCATAGTTCAATGGACCATCGGTAGTGAATGTAACAACACCATTCATTATTTCTGATCTATATTCTTTGTCAAGACCTGTAATAGTTACATACTCACCATCGATTCTATCATTTATGAATATTGTTATGATAGCTTTTTCACCAGCAGTTGCGGATGGTGGGTAGATTTGTAAGTTAGGGTCTATCTTTTTAACTTCAAATTTGTCAGATTCAGTATTGTTAATATTGTAATCTTCATTTCCATTATAGGTTACATTAACTGTGTAATTGCCTGCAGCCAAGTCAGGCACTTCAAATACTGCTTTTCCATTAACAATTGTTTGTGTAATGTTTGTATTATCAGTATCATTGAGTTTGATTGTGATGTTTCCTTCAACACCTGCAGGAACAGTTACGGTAATGACTGCAGTTTCAGTGTAATTGATGTCATCAACGTCAATAGTTACTGTTGCATTCAATTTAGATACAGTGAACATAGTTTGATTACTGTTAACTGTGTAGTTATCAAGTCCTCCGCCGTAGTAGGTTACATTTACTGTGTAGTTTCCTACTTTCAAGTCTTTAGGATATACTACAGCCTGGCCTTCTGATACATATCTGATGTAGGTATCATCACCGACGACTTCAACTACGACATAACCGGTTGCATTGGTTGGAACTTTAATGGTTATGTTTCCGTTTTGACCTACAGTAATGTTTTGAGCAGTTACGTTGACAAACGGAGTTCTTTGGGTTACGTAAAACTCGGCCATTGCCCTGTTTCCGGTAAGGTTATTGTCTCCATCATAGAATACCCATACGACCTTATGTCCTATTGTTAAGTCAGAGGTGTTGAATCTTGCAATTCCATCTTTGATTTCAGCGGTGTGGTTTACACCATTAATGTTAATTGTTACGTTACCGGTAGCATTAGTTAGAATAGTTCCAGTAGCGTCTCTTATTGTAATATTTATATATTCTGTATCCCATACTGGGACGTCATGTACATCGACATCCAAAGTAGTGCCGATTTGCAATACGTTGAAGTCAGTGGATATTGTAGCATTTGTGAAGTTGGCATTGCCGCTGTAATTGGCAACGATTACATAGTTTCCAACAGCTAAATTGCCAAGAGTCCAATTGACTTTACCGCCAACAATCGGTAATGTAATGTTCTTATCGGTTCCGTTGATTCTGAGTGTGATTTCTCCAGTTACACCATCACCAACATGGATAGTTACGTTGGCGTTTTCACCATAGTTGATATCTTCAACAGTAATGTTGAGCATGTTTGCAACATTTATGTCCATTTCAGGAGTTGCTTTGAATACTGTGAATTTGGATCTTGCAACGCTACGTGAATAGTTCTTATCTCCACCGTAGGTCACTTCAACAGTGTAGTTGTCAGCACCGAATATTACTCCAGGTAATATTGCTTTACCGTCAACAAGATCTTGTGTATCAAATACGTAATAAGTGTCATTGACTTTGACTGTTACATTACCGGTAGCGCCATCTGGAAGCACTACTGTGATTATGGTTTCATTTCCATAAGTTACATTGTCAACATCAATTGTAATATTAGGTTCAATTTGAGTTACATAGAATACTGTGTAATTAGTAACATTATTATATTTATCATCACCCTCATAGTATAGAGTTACATTATATTCCCCGACAGGCAATTGTGGAAGTTCAATTGATACAGTACCGTTCTTGATTCTGCCGAAATATTCTTCTCCATTAACAATCGCTGAAACGACACCAGTAGTGTCATTTAAAAGGGTAATATTGATTATTTCATTTTGAATGATAGTAATGTTTGTAACATTTGCTGAAAGTGTAGTGTTATATTTATGTACAGTGAAATCAGCTTCACCCATAGCAGGTTCTAAAAGTTTACTACCTGGATAGAATGCGATTACCTTCTTAACTCCTGCAGTCAGATTAGATATGTTGAATGTAGCTGTTGCATTGTGAGTTCCATTAGTTAATGCTAAATTATAAGCTTTATTATCAAGATATATAGTTACATTACCCGGTACATCATATCCTTCCGGCGGAACGATTGTGACATTGATATAAATTGTATCATCCACCATAATGTCATACGCACTTACATTAAGGAAAACTGCAGCATATTCTTTTTGAGGCAAACTATAATTGGTTAAATTGACTGAACTGTTATAGTTATGGTCATCATGATATGTTGTCTTTATAGTGTAATTTCTAGGAAGCAAATCATGAACCACTGTAGAAGCAAAACCATTAACAATTCTAACATCTACATATCTAATAACGGTTGTTGGATCGCTTTCAGTATAAAACTCAACGGTTGCTGTTCCGTTAGCATCCCCATAGAATTTGTCATCCCAATCATCGAAGACTGTAAAATTCATGTAAAGATCATACCCAAGGTCATCGATTTGGACTGTTAAATTGGATTGTGCTTTAGTTATATTTAATGAAACTGTTGTGTTAACTTCATCGTAGTATGCGTCACCCCAGTATTTTAAGAATACTGTGTGATTGCCAACTTCAAAGAATGTATCTGCAGTAACATTAGTGAGAATGTTTTCCAAAGATCCTTTACCGTTTTCAATGGTCATGTTTCCTTTAAATACATCATCAATATAAACAGAGATGATACCTCTTGCACTTTGTAGAATATTACCGCTCGGACCAGTGAGGTTTGCAGTGACTGTTGTGTTTCTATGGAATATGGTGTCCAATGCAGAAGCGTCAATATTAACATCTTTGATTCTTGAAGTAGCCTCTGCAGGGGTATAGTAATCTTCATTTGGAATTCTTGCATTCACATAAATATCATCTAGTGAATATGGTACGGTTAGAATATCTGCAACATTCAAGTCGATTATACCATTTGCATCTGTTGCATAAACACCTTCATGTAATTTATTATTGTCCCCATCAAATATTTCAACTAGTACTGCTATACCTGCTTCAGGAACAGAACCAACAGTTACAGAAGATATAATGCCAGTTTGAACAGCTGTCTTACCAATGGTTATGTTATTATCGGTCCAATATGTAACATTATTACAAGATATATTAAATTGCTTTTCTGGTTTACTTCCATCATGTTTAACATACATTGAATTTAAGTGAGTATCCGCTCCTTCCATCTCTATGTGGATGCTGCCTGCATTTCTATTAAAAGTTAAGTCGAATTTGGTGGTATTTGCAGTATTATTAAGAAGTACAGCATCTTTTAATGTGAAAAATGATGATGCGGAAATTGCAGAACCTTTTTCTGCTTTATTTCCTATGAAAGTAGCACCATTCACTGTAAAAGTAGTGACCGAGTCATAGACACATAAAGCTCCACCCTTATTAGCAGTATTGTTTATAAATGTAATATTATAAAATTCTACATGATTTGCCTGTTTGACTTGAATCGCACCTCCACCATTACTGTTACTACCCTTTCCATAAGCAACATTATTTATAAATGTTGAATTCTCAAGTAAAACCATACGGCCGGCTAAATTACGATTAGATTGAATATACAATGCACCAGCTTCCTTAGATGAAGAACAATTCTCAAATAGACAATTCCTTATAACATAAAGACCATTTGGTCTTAAATACATAGCTCCTCCCTGAGCCCAAACTGCTGAAGCTCCAGTACCTCCTCCATCACCATCAGTAGTGACGAAATTACCTACAAAGGTACAATTTTCAACAAGTGCATTTGTACTTTTATCCCATAAGATAGCACCACCGTCTACTTTCTTTTTATTAATGGATTGAACTGAATTATAATAGAATTTGGAATTTTTAACAGTACCACTGTCTCCATTTTCAGACCAGTAAATAGCACCACCACCTCTTGTCAAATCTGCACTAGTAGTAAATCCATAAGCAGTGTTATTTGTGAATATACATCCATCAACGGTATTGTTTCTAGAGTTAGAATTACCATACCAATAAAGAGCTCCTCCATTCAATCTTACAAGGTTATCTGTAAAGTTAGAATTAGTTACCCTGGAGTGTGATCCAGTGGAATAAAGTGCACCTCCATTTTGGTATGCATAACCATCAGTAAATGAAGAACCGTTAACATTACAGTAATTACCTTCCAAGTAAATTATACCACCATCATATGCAGAGGAATTCTCAAATTCACAACCTTCAATAGTTGCATAATTACCTTCTACATAAATTGCACCACCTAAGTTAGTAGCAGTATAATCGTTTCCGTTTTTCGCAGAAGCGTTAGCGATTGATGAATTTACAATAGATGCATATACCCCTTGAATATATATTGCCCCTCCTGCTCTTGCAGTGGAGTCTGTGATATTGGAGTTTTTAACTACAGTGCGGTCACCAATAATATATATTGTACCACCATCTGAACCTTCAGCGATAGAGTTATTAAAGTTACATCCTTCAATATCCACATCATTTCCTGTGATGAATATTGTACCACCATAATTAGTATTCCTACCGTCATTATTACAGATACTGCCTGTGAAGTTAGAGTTTGATATATCTACATTATCACCAGTTAGAGAAATTGTACCTCCTTTACTGTGATGGCCTCCAGCACTGGTAGCACTGTTATTTTCAAAGATACTATCATCAATGGCACCATTATCCCCTTCCCAATTTATAGCTCCACCATCATCTCCTGCAACGTTGTCTGTGAATTTTGAAGCATTTATTTGACAATTGTCTCCAGAAATGAATAATGCTCCACCTTCAAGAGATGAGTAACTGTTAGTAACATTAATATTGTAAGCATAACCGTCATTACCTGACCAGTAAATTGAACCACCTTGTTCTGCTTTAGACTTGTCGATAGCAGCATTTATTATACGGGTGTTATTTCCAATAATTTGCATTGCTCCACCTGTATTGTTTTCTGCGCTACTATCAATACTTACTGAACAGTTGGAGAAGTAGATATTTGTTAAATTGGCATTGTTACCTGTGAGGAATAATCCTCCACCATCCAGAGATGAGTAACTGTTAGTAACATTAATATTGTAAGCATAACCGTCATTACCTGACCAGTAAATTGAACCACCGTTTTCTGCTTTAGAATTGTCGATAGTAGCATTTATTATACGGGTGTTATTTCCAATAATTTCCATTGCTCCACCCTTTGTCTTGTTTTGTGCGCTACCACCCATACTTGCTGAACAGTTGGCGAAGTAGATATTTGTTAAATTGACATTGTTACCTGTGAGGAATACTCCTCCTGCCTCTTCATTAGCGAAACTGTTTGTAACGACAAGTGTGTCAATAGACATGTCCGAACCTGTAATAATTATGGTACCTCCTTTTGAGTGGGAATTTTTCAGAGCATCGCTCTTACTGATACCGCTATTGTTGTTTGCAGTTATGTTATACATCTTACCGTGTTGACCTGTCCATAATATTGCTCCACCGTCGTCTCCTGCAATGTTACTATCCAATGTTGAATTGGCGAATAGACAGTCATTTCCTTCAATGTATACTGCACCACCCTCAAATCTAGCATAGTTATTGTTGAATGATGAATTTATAACTTGACCATTATTACCATTCCAGAATACGGATCCTCCATTACCTGTTGCTGCAGTGTTATTAACAAATTCAGAATTAGAAAGTGTTGAATCGTGAGAACCCTCATACCAATCTAACGCACCACCATTAACACCAGCATAATTATCATAGAACCTGCTGCCGTCAACAGTAATATTACTACAATCATGAACAACACCATCTTGCATACTACCTTGCATATAGATAGCACCACCATTCTGGGAAGCATTATTACGTCTAAAGGTACTGTTTAAAACCTTACCATTAGCACCAGTCCACATAATAGCACCACCATGACCACCATTAGTTTGCCTACCATAAGAGTCATTTCCAGAAACATTACCTAATGCAGTGTTATTCTCAAAAGTGGAATTGAAAATAGTACCATCATGACCGAACCAATATACAGCACCACCAGATCTTTTAGCAGTGTTATTAACAAATTCAGAATTAGAAAGTGTTGAATCGTGAGCGCCTTCATACCAATCTAACGCACCACCATTAAAACCAGCATAATTATCATAGAACCTGCTGCCGTCAACAGTAATATTACTACAATCATGAACAACACCATCTTGCATACTACCTTGCATATAGATAGCACCACCATTCTGGGAAGCATTATTACGTCTAAAGGTACTGTTTAAAACCTTACCATTAGCACCAGTCCACATAATAGCACCACCATGACCACCATTAGTTTGCCTACCATAAGAGTCATTTCCAGAAACATTACCTAATGCAGTGTTATTCTCAAAAGTGGAATTGAAAATAGTACCATCATGACCGAACCAATATACAGCACCACCAGATCTTTTAGCAGTGTTATTAACAAATTCAGAATTAGAAAGTGTTGAATCGTGAGCGCCTTCATACCAATCTAACGCACCACCATTAAAACCAGCATAATTATCATAGAACCTGCTGCCGTCAACAGTAATATTACTACAATCATGAACAACACCATCTCGCATACTACCTTGCATATAGATAGCACCACCATTCTGGGAAGCATTGTTCAAAGTGAAAGTAGTATTTGAAATGTTACCGTTAGAACCGGTCCACATAATAGCACCACCATGACCACCATTAGTAATCCTACCATAGGAGTCATTTCCTGAAACATTACCTAATGCAGTATTGTTTTTAAAGACAGAATTACATACAGTACCATTCTCACCAAACCAGTATATTGCACCACCAGAACGGTTAGCGACATTGTCAATGAAAGTACAATTATCTACTAAACCATCAGTTGCACCTTCATGCCAATCAATAGCACCACCATTAAAACCAGCAATATTACTAATGAAGTGACAATCCTTAAATGTAGTATTTATACAATTACCGTGACTACAGTTTTGTAAGTATACAGCACCACCACGACCACCAGTCTTATAAGCAATATTATACTTAGCCTCATTATCTACAAAGTTACAATTAACCACAGTACCATTTAGACCAGACCATATGATTGCACCACCATCACCTATATTACCATGATCATCCATAACTAAACCATTAGCAATATTATGAGTGAAATTGGAATTATATATATCACCATTATGACCACTCCAGAATATAGCACCACCATTAGATCCAGCTATATTATCGGTGAATATGGAGTTATATACATTACCATCATGTGCACCTTCATACCAATCTACTGCACCACCATTAACACCGGCAATATTACTAGTAAATATACAATCTGATATAGTTGTATTAGTACAGTTTTCTGTATAGTTACCATGTATGAATATTGCTCCACCACGGTTTTTAGCATAATTGTTATTAAAGTTACAATTATCCTTGATGATACCATGACTACCTACCCATAGTACAGCACCACCATCTCCACCACCGGTTACATTACCGATGTCATCTATTACATCACCAGTAGCCTTATTGTTAGTAAAGTTGGAATTACTAATAGTACCATTATGACCACTCCAATGTATAGCACCACCACTACGTTTAGCAGTGTTATTGGTAAATATGGAATCAATTACTTTACCATTAGTTGAACCTGCACGCCAATCTATCGCACCACCATTACGGCCCGCATTATTACCTGTGAAATCAGAACCTTTGATAGAGCTTTCGGTACTATGTTCTAAATATATTGCACCACCATGGCCACTTGCAGTATTGTTAATAAAAGTACAATTTTCAATATGTAATATACCTAGGGAATTAATTGCTCCTCCATCTCCAGTAGCATTAGCATTAATAAAAGTGATTCCTTTAAGTGTTACAGTAGCTCCGTCCATTATATCAAATATTCTTGCTTGATTATTTGCATCAATTACAATATTGCCTACACCTGTAATTGTTACTGTGCCTGAGATAGGTATTCCATTAACTAACTCACTATCAGAACTACTGAATGTATAATTTCTTGTTAATTGGACGTCTGAAACGCCAGTTATTTCATTTTTCAAATCTGTAAACGATCCTTCACCCTCACTTAACCTTTCATCATTATCTGGAAGTGATAATGAAGGATTGTTATTTTGACTAACAATTCCGTTTTCCGTCGACGTACCAATTGTATCATTTAAAGCATTCACACTCAAATCTGAGGTTATTGTTGAGCCAACTACTGCTGAATCATCAGCAACATCAACAGCCGCCACAGATTGAAGTGAAAAGAGAATGCATATTAATAAAATTATTATTATTATATTTTTTTTAATTCCCATAAAACATCACTTTTATTTTTTTTATTAATGCTTTCCATTTTAACGAAAAATTATGGAGAGCTTAACGTGATATTTATTTTAGATGATTATAATATATATATTTTTATATCAAATTAAAATACAGGAATAATTAAAAAAAATTTAGAAAGAATAATGATTTATGAAGAAGTGTTTAAAATGGATTTCTTAAAATTGTAAGTATTAATATAATTTTAGAATTATTAAAGAAAAATTAATAGATTTAAAGTTTAATTTAGAAAAACAGTGAAAAAAAGTGCAGTTATATATTATAATTATTAATATAGAACAAAAATAAAAAAAAGAAGTGAAAAGTAATTATTTAATTACTTTACTTTTGATGATTTCCACTCTTTTGAGAGGGTAGATTTTTTTAGCGTTGTGGTAAATTTCAGATGCTAATTTACCGTTTACAACAACTTTCACTAATTCATCAAATGACTTATCAGCTGCTGCTTCAACGAGTAAATCTTCAATAGTTTTTCTCATGTATCTTTGTTGGGAAGATTTAGCTCTTCTGATGGTTACTGCAAGCACTTGAAGTTTTAATTTGCGGCCATCTTTAGTTTTTACGATTGCTGAAGCATCTATTCTGGAAGTTCCTCTTCTGATCATACTTCTTACATAATCAGTAGTGGTTTTGTGACCGGTGAATTTAGTGTTTGCAACTTCACCTGCAACATTATCAATTTCAAATCTGAGTTTAATGTATTGTTTTGAGAAATCTCCGGTTAGTTCTCTCATGGTAACTTCTACGCCTCTTCCAATGAGAAGTTCCGGATCTTTTGCTGGAGTTTCTCCAATTTCTTTATCTTCAAAGTTCACTGGTGTTTTGATAGTATACCAGGATTTTTCTTTCCATGTATCACGTACTCTACGTCTTGCTTTTGATTTTGCCATTATATCAACCGTTTAAAATTATATTATTATATATGTAATAGTTTAGCGTATTGCCATAAAATTTATAAAATTGTCTCTAAATTAAGTATAACACATAAATTAAGCTGTAAAAATGATTTTAAAGAAGTATAGATTTACAATACTTAATTTGATTATTGTGAGCTATTCTCACCTTATTTAAAGAAAATATATTTAATTAAGTTTTATTTTATAAAACCCGCCCATAAAGGTTATTATTAGTTATTTTACTCATGATATATAAAGATTATCAAAAATTCAAAAATTGCATGAAAATTTTTAAATTAGAAAAAAAATATTTTTTTCTACAATATAACCAATATAATATTTAAATAAATATTTGAGCCTTAAATCAGAAAATAAGGTCAAAATATTCATTTTCAAAAAATGTTTACAATAGAATAATTGAAGTCAATTATTCATAAAATTATAATGATTAATATATCTTTGCAAGACTTCATCAATCGGACCTTCATCCATAACAAGCCTAATACCCGCATCTTCTGCTTTAATTTTCGATTTGAATCCATATTGAACAGCAATTAAAACATCACAGTCCCCACAAGCTTTGATAACTTTGCCACCCTGATGTTTTGCATCTTCAGCTATCTCGACTTCCCTCTTTTCAACAAAACTTAATTCATCATCATAATCATATACATATACTGATTTTCCCTTACCAAGGTGCAAATCCACATTTTCACCATCTGATGAAACTACAGCCAAACGCATTTTTATCCCTCAAACTATACTTCAGCACCATCCAACGCATGATGGCAGCTACAATCTTTTTCATCAATGTTTTTTATAAAATTATATATTAACTCAAGCAGCTCAACTTCCTTTTGTGAAACTATTTCAAAAACTTCATCAATTGTCAAGGCATTTTCAGAAATCCCTGATGCATAATTAGAGACTATGCATATTGAATTATAACACATTTCCCTTTCACGTGCCAGGGTAACTTCAGGAAGTCCGGTCATCCCGACAAGGTCCCCTCCAAGCATCTTGAACATTTTTATCTCGGCGGGAGTTTCAAATCTTGGACCTTCTGTACATACATAAGTTCCGCCCAGGATTACATCACCGGAAATGGCCAGAACATCTCTTAAATTCGGACAATACGGTTCGGTTACATCAATATGAACGACTTTATCCTCAAAAAATGTTTTAGCCCTATTCTGTGAGAAATCAAGAAAGTCATCAGGAACAACAAATGATCCCGGAGGCATTTCTTCATTCATGGAGCCAACTGAATTGGTCGCTATAATCTTTGTAACGCCCACATTTTTCAAAGCATCAATATTAGCTCTGAAATTGATTTTATGCGGCGGGATTGAATGGCCTTGAGCATGTCTAGGTATAAAAGCAACTTTTTTAGAACATATATCTAAAATTGAGATTTCAACATCCCCATAATCAGTTTTGACTAATTTTTTAGTGCATGAATCCGCCTTTTGAGTGATTTCATAGACACCGCTGCCGCCAATTATGCCAATCATGCAATCATCCTTTACAAACAGATAATGGTTTGACTTTAGCAACTAGTTTTGCGATGCCTGTTGAATCGGATACTCTGACTACACTGTCAACATCCTTATAAGCGCCAGGAGCTTCCTCTTCAATGACATGTTTGCTTGTGGCTTTGATTTTAATGCCTTTTGATGCCAATTCGTCTGTAATCTTGTCTGCATCATATTGCTTTTTGGCTTTAGATCTTGACAATACCCTTCCTGCACCGTGAGCGGTTGAACCGAAGGTCTCTTCCATTGCAACATCTGTTCCATGCAATACGTATGAAGCTGTTCCCATTGTTCCTGGAATCAGGACAGGCTGTCCTACGGCCCTGTATTTTTCAGGTACTTCTTCCCTTCCAGGTCCGAATGCGCGTGTTGCACCTTTTCTGTGAACTAAAACTTCCTCTTCGCGATTAAAGATTTTATGAGTTTCCATTTTTGCAATATTATGGGCCACATCATAAACAATATTCATTTCCATGTCCTTTGCGGATTTTCCTAAAACTTCCTCAAAGGTTTCACGAACCCAATGGGTCATCATTTGTCTGTTTGCCCATGCATAATTAGCAGCTGCCGCCATCGCCTGTATATAATTTTGAGCTTCTTTAGAATCAAGTGGAGCACATGCTAACTGCCTGTCATCAATGTTAATTTTGTATTTTTTATAAGCCTTATCCATCACCCTCAAATAATCAGAGCATATCTGGTGACCGCATCCTCTAGAGCCTGAATGAATCATAATAACAATCATTCCCTTTTCAAGCCCAAATACTTCCGCCACTTCTTCATTGTAAATTTCATCAACAATTTGAACTTCCAAAAAGTGATTTCCGGAACCAAGTGAGCCTAATTGAGGAATTCCTCTTTTTTTAGCTTTATCAGATACTATGCTTGAGTCAGCGTCAACCATTCTTCCGTTTTCTTCTAAAACTTCCAGATCTTCACTCCAACCGTAACCGTTTTCAACAGCCCATTCAGCACCATAATCAAGCACATCGTTGATTTCATTTTCTTTAAGCTTTATTTTACCTTTGCTTCCAACACCTGAAGGGATATTTTTAAACAGTTTTTCTGTAAGCTCATCCAATTTGCCTTCAATATCTTCAAGTGTCAAATTAGATTTAATCAATCTGACTCCACAGTTAATATCAAATCCGACTCCCCCCGGTGATACGATACCGTTTCTTAGTGCGAATGCAGCAACACCACCTATTGGGAATCCGTACCCAAAGTGAATGTCGGGAAGTCCGATTGAGTATCTTTGAACGCCCGGAAGACAAGCCACATTGACAATTTGCTCAACAGCCCCATCTTCCAATTCATCAATATATTCATCAGCTATATAAAGCCTTCCAGAAGCTCTCATTTTCTTATTGAAAGATCCTGGAATCTCATAAACATTATCTCTAACTTTTTTAATTTCATCTTTAATACTCATAAAAATCACAAAATTATTATGTATTAGTATTTATTAATGGTGTTTTAATAAGGTTTTGGTAAAAATTAGAAAGATTAAAAAAAATTATTCATTTTCTAAATAAAGCGGATATTCCTGCAATAAGCAAAAATATTGCACTCAACACGTTAATGTATGCAGATCCAACAATGACAAACATGGTTGCAACTATAAAACCAACACCTGCAACATCCGGTTTTGTTCTAACATAATAACTGGATACTATTCCTAAAAGGGAAGCCATAATAGCCACTAAACCTAAAAAAGGAGTGTGTATCTGTCCAAAATGTTCTAAAAATATTAAAAAAGAACCTGAAAATATTCCGATTACTGATCCTATAATTCCCATTATCATTTCAAAAGTTCTTGATACGGTCCTAGTTCTTTTCATAATAAAATGTATGTATTATATATTATATATAAGTTTATAAATCAACTATGGCCTGAAGTTCCACATGGCTGTTCTGTTTTATGTTCATTTTATGGAAGGTTATTGCTTTGATTTCTGTTTTTCTTTCATGCTTGTCCCAATCTATCCCTTCCCCTCTTATTGTGGCCTTGAGATGCAAACCTTCATCGATTTCAACATGAAACTCCGAAAACAACATGAATTCAACTTCATGGTAAAATAGAAGTTCTTCAAGAAAGTCATAAAGCAATGAAACTTTATCTTCTGAGGTTATTTCAAATGATATTTCATCTGTAGCATCAATATCATCCGTGTTTGATATTATATTAAAAATAGCCAATCCTGCATTTTCAAAAGCTTCATTTAAGTTTTTTCCATAAGCTTTAAAGCCTATATCTGCAGTTACTTCAAAATATTCGAATTTTTTCATGAATTTACCTCAAAAATATTACTTTTCAAATGCTCTCTTACTCTTTTTTTATATTAGTCTTTTAACAATTTTAAATATAGTGATTAAAATGTTCGGAAATAATGACACCACAATACAAGTAGATTTAAGGAAAAGAAGTAGTATAAAAGACGAAATTATGTACAGCAATTTAGATATTCAATCTTGCATGGTAATGCTTGCAGTTATAGCAGCGTTACTTTTATCTGTTATTTCTGTTGTAGCTGCTCAAAATCCATACATCATATAATGGATTTATTTGATTTTGAATACCAAACCCTTACTGCTACACATTAGATTGCAGGCTTACCATGCAAAAAATCTAATGTTAACAGAAACTAATTTCCCCCACAGGAAAAATTAGATGTTGTATTCATCGGGGTTAAAACGCAATATAATTTCACGGGAATTTCCCCTAACCCCTTTTCCTGTAAATTTGGTATCAATAAGCCTTACAAATTCAAGTTTATCCAATGTCCTATTAAAAGAAGCATAACTGGAGTTTGTTTTTTCTTTAAACATTTCAGCCAATTCACCAGCCTTACAAACTCCATCCCAATCAACAATCATTTTTAAGAGATCCCTTTCGACATCACTTAACAAACTTAATGTTTCACTGACATTAATGGAAACTAATGAGTCAACGGCTTCATCAAAATGTTCTTGAGTGATTTCACGGCTTGCTGAAGCTTCTGCAATATTGCCGCATGATTTTAAAAGATTAATGCCAATACGTAAATCGCCATTTTCATGAGTATACATTGCAACCTGCTCTAAAATGTCATCGCTTAGCACACCTGGGAAAAATCCTGCTTTTACCCTATCTCTTAAGATATCTTCAATTTCTGAGTAGGTGTAAAGCGGGAAGTTTATTTCTTGAGGAATAAATACGGTATTTACATTCTTGTCAAAAGCATATTTAAATTCCAAATCGGACAATATTGCAAAAATAGATGTCCTGACACCTGGATATAATTCATATGCCCTCAACATGTCATAAAATATTTTATTAGCATTGTTAGATTGGAATAGATAATTGACATCATCCAATGCGATGACAAGTGATTTTTCATTTTTTTGAAGATTTTGCATGATTTGGTCATAGATTCTGGAAAATGGAACTCCGGTTTCTGGTGGGAGATGTCCAAACATCTTTTTAAATATTTGTGAGAATATTCCAAAACGGGTAGTGTGGATTTGGCAATTAATATAAACGCAAACTACCTTTTCAGTATTCTTTTCAACAAGCTCAAAAACTTTCTTAATTGCTGTTGTTTTTCCTGTAGCAGGTGAACCTAAAACAATTGCGTTTGAAGGTTGACCGCCTCTCATAGCCGGCCTTATGGACATTGCCATAGCTTCCATTTGTGTATCTCTAAAATTATAGTTTGGAGGTACATAATCCGGATCAAAAGCATTTATATTTTGAAAAAGACTTTCATCATACATTAAAATATCTTCAATTCCCATGTTATCCACTTTATTTAAACTATTATAAAATTGTTATTATTCCAATAAATTGATTATTTCAACCGGTTCGTTTTCTTTTATCCAGTTAGTGAACTTTTCAGCATACATTAATTTTTTCTTCTTAAAATCATCTGCCTCTGCGGTTTTAACAGGCAAGTTAGGTCTTGAATATTGGGTTACGATATCCCCGAAATCCATTCCTGCCAGTGTGATTTCGGATGCTCCTAAGGCGACTGCCAAAAATAGCGCCCTATCCCCATCTGTGAATCCTCCAAAGTTGTAGAGGTTTCCTACTGGTTGCGCCTGTGTTGTTCCAAGCACATTATTGAAAAATGATGTTAAAGAAGCAATCTTATCAATATTGTCTCCATGAGCATGAATTACAATGTTTGCCCCCCTTATATTTGCCAGAAGTATATCGTCAATATTGCCATCCAAATCAGTGGCCACAATATCAGGAGACAGTCTTTCTTCGATTAATGCGGTTGTTGCACCATCTGCTGAGACTAAAACATAATTTTTTAAGTCATAATCCTCTTTTAACATTATAATGTGCTCTTTGAGGGATGGTCCTGCACCGAATACAATAAACTTATCTGAAAAGCCAACAATTTGTGATAAATCATCCAATGTAAGGCAACCTTCAGTTGACAAAATTTCATCCAATAATTTTGCTGATTCCTCATCGCCGCTTCTTGAAAACCCAAAATCATCAAGTATTTCCATATAATATTTTTCCCAAAGTCCAAATTCCATATTTAAACCTCACTGATTATAGTTTTATCCTTTAATTTATTAATAATTTTGTATTAAAAAATGATTTGGAACTGTGAAACTAAACTTATTTATAAGAAAAAACATTTAGAAATGATTTAACAAAAAATTAGATGGAATATTATGAATAGAAAATGATTTCGATGAATTTAAACGGGACAAAAATGAATCCATATATTGAAATCACATCTTTTTTAAGTCAACGTCCTCCCCTGTCAACATCTTATTTAACTTATGAATCAATTTAACTACATAACCGATAAATACCGCACCGATTACTGTTCCAATTCCCACGCTTCCAAAGTTTCCAAGAAAAACCAAACTCAAAATCAGGGAGGACAACACAACAGTAACATCAAAATATATTTTTATTTTAGGAAACGGATTGTCGGTTACGATTGCAATAGCTTGTATCGCCCCTTCAACGGATACTGGAACAATATTGGTCGGGACATAGAAAAATATGCCCAATGCTATCAGAAATACGGAAATTATGCACAATAAAAAAGCAACCCAGATATTACCGGCGGGAGGTACGAAACTCACTAGAGAAATTGAAAAGCTTGTGAATACCCCGAAAATAAGACTTACCGCTACCTGCAGGAAATGTTTTCTTTTGAAATTATTTCTTAAAAGGGCTAATTCAAGGCAAACCAAAAATATTTGAAACATGAATGTTGTAATTCCCAAATCCACATTCAATATCAGATTCAAAGCATAAGGAATTGATGCAACAGGCGTTGAGCCAAGCCCAGATTTAATTGAAAAAGCAACACCTAACGTGATTAAAAATAAGCCAAAAATATAATTAAATATACGCTTAAATGTTAATTCCTCACCGCTGAATTCCATAATTAATAATATTGTACAAATTCCTATATAAATTAAATTAATGAGAAAACCTTCCCTGATTTTGAATTTTTTATTAACAGTTATTCAATATCAGTAATTCAAATAGGATTATATTGACTTACACCACTGAAAAACATGCTGAAACTGTTCTAATTGAAAATAACTAATGAAATTATATTTTAAGGGGAATTTTCAGCAGAAAATCTCTCCCAGAACTCTTTATTTTCACCGGCAAAAGATTTTCCGATAATAATATATAAAAAGTAGTAAAATAAATATTAAATTAGGTTTAGAAATGCTAAATCTTTTCAATATGGAGGAAATTTAATGAATGATATTTTATTAATGCTTCCTGGACCAACAACTGTGGACCCTAGAGTGCTTAATGCAATGTCTAAAGCTGTTGTAAATCATAGAAGCGCTAAATATGGTGAAATTTTAACTGAAACTACTGAATTAATGAGTAAAGTTTTCCAAACTCCAAATAATTCTTATTTATTAACTGGATCTGGAACTGCTGCAATGGAAGCAGGTATTGCAAATACTGTAGCACCTGGAGAAAAAATGTTGAATGTTGTAGGTGGAAAATTCGGAGAACGTTTCATGAAAATAGCTCAGACTCATGGAATCGAATCCAAAGAGCTAGCAGTCGAATGGGGAACTGCTGTAACACCTGAAGCAATTGAAGAAGCATTAGAAGCTGATGAAGATATTAAAGCAGTTAGTGTAATCCACAATGAAACTTCCACTGGTGTAGCTGCACCTATTGAAGAAATCGGTAAAGTAATGAAAAACTACGATGCATTATACATTGTAGATACCGTATCATCCCTTGGAGGGGATTATGTAGACGTTGAAAAATTCGGCATTGATGTCTGTCTTACCGGATCTCAAAAATGTTTAGCAGCACCTCCTGGAATGGCTGCTATTACCTTAAGCGATGACGCTTGGGCTGCAGTCGATAAAGTAGAAACCAATACCTACTATTTAGACATGAAAGCTGTAAGAAAAAGTGGAGACAAAGTCCCACCTGAAACTCCATACACTCCATCCGTTTCACTTACCTATGCAATGAACGAAGCATTGAAAATGGTTATGGAAGAAGGACTTGAAAACAGGGTTGCACGTCACCACAAAGCAGCTAAAGCTAGTGTAGATGCAGTTAAAGCATTAGGTTTAGAATTATTTGCTGATGAAGCAGTGTCTTCCGCTACTGTAACTGCGGTTAAAATGCCTGAAGGAATTACTGATGCTGAATTCAGAGGTACTACCCGTGATAAGTATGGTGTAGAATTGGCTGGTGGACAAGACCACTTGAAAGGAAATATTTTCAGAATCGGACACATGGGAAATATCTCCTACAAAGAATTAACTCAAACCTTTGCCGCTATTGGTATGACCTTAAAAGGTTTAGGCGTAATTGAAGATGCTGGTGCTGGTGTATCATCCATCGCAGAATCATATTTATGATTCTATTTTTTTTCTTTTTTTAAAATTTTGAAATCATGTAATACTTTAAAAGTAACATATTTATTACACTATTTTTCTTATGTATAACTTATAAGTAAAATATTTCTTACATGAATTTTCTTATGTATAACTTATAAGTAATGTATTTTTTACATGGATTTTTTCTTAGTATAACTTATAAGCAATATATTTTTTACACCGATTTTGATTATAAGTTAGAAGTTACACTTGAAATGCACCTCTTGATTTTTGAATTATAACTTAGAAGAAAAAAGTTACACTTGAAATGCACCTCTTAAATAAGAAGTTATAAGGAAAAAGTTACACTTGAAACTTATGTCTTAATCATAAAAAAAGTAATACTTGAGAAATTCATCAAACCCGAATAACTTTTTTATCAAAAACAAAGATGACATCCTTAAAAAAACATTCCTAAAAACGGGATACTAAAAATATTTTAAATATTAACAACATAGATTATATATCAAATAGGATGTGAAACTATGGCAAATAATATTAAAACAACTGTTGAAGAATTACATAAACTTATTAATGTTGACAATGTAATCGGCGAACCGATTGAAACCGAAGATAAAATCTTAATTCCTGTAGTGAGAATGGGAGTTGGATTTGGAGCTGGCGAAAGCCTTTTTGGTAAAGAAGGAGGCAATGCAGCAGGTGCCGGAGCCGGTGTAGAACCTATTACAATGGTAATGATTCCTAAAAAAGGAACTGATGCCGAAGGTGTTCGCGTACTTAACTTAAGCAAAGGAAGTGAAACAAACAAGGCCCTATCAGATTTAGGTTTAGTCATAACTGACTTGGTTAAAAGTTATCTTGGATCACAAAATGACGAATACTACGACGAATCCGAATATATTGAACCTGAATTTACAACCACTGAAAGCGAAGAAGAAGAATAGGAAACTACTCTATGTTAAACATCCTAGGGATGATTATTCTAATAATCATCTTATTTATCATTATTTTACTGTATATTGGAGTTAAAATAACTCTAATATATGATAAAAAAGGCAGTAAACTAAAAGGATGTTTGAAAATACTTATTTTAAAAAAAATCAAAATTTACTCTATCACTTTCCCATCACAGGATAAAGACTATGAAGAAGAGGAAGAAGAAGATGATGAGGAAAGTGGCACTGACATAAAAGAAATCCTTAAATTAGCCAAACCTTGTTTTGAAGACTTCAAAACATTTTTGGAGTCATTTGTAAAATGCATAAAAATTAAAAAACTTAAAAATCACATTATTTTTGGCCTTGATTCCTATGCAGATACTGCACAATACATCGGATACATCTGGGGACTGTTAACTATCGTGAATAATGCTCATGAAAACGCAAGGCTAACTGCCGAACCCAGTTTCAATGGAAGTGTTCTTGATGCGGAAGGAATTAATGAGCTTGACATCAACCTGTTAAAACTGATCCCACCGGCATTAAGATTGATTTCAAAAAAGGAAGTTAGAACATTAATCAGAGGTGTTATGAATGGATGACATTAAAAAATTCATTGAAGACAAATTCAACATCGAAAAAATCAATGAATATGGCTTCCGCCAACTTTGTGGATTTACATTTGTGTTTCAGATTGACATCATTTCCATAAAAGGGATGATTTCATCAGCATCCATTATGCCTGTTGGAATAATTTATAAAGAAAATGGTGAATTTTACTTCGCACCCCTACATGATGCAGTTGAAATTGATGAAATTATTAAAGAATATGTGAAAACCCTCTGAAATTATTCCGGAAGGGGGATATTTTCACTTTCAACGACGACTTCCACAACAAACGGTCCGGTCAAATCCTTTTCCAACAACAATTCCAAATCTTTTATATTATCAACTCTAGCCCCATCAATTCCATAACTTGAAGCTAATTTTGCAAAGTCAGGATTATGCAATTTGACTTGGTAAGGTTCCATATCATAAAAGTCTTCCTGCCATTGGCGAATAATTCCAAACTCTGAATTATTCAAAATGAACATGACAATATCAAGATTGTTCTCTCTTATTGTTGCCAATTCCTGAATGTTCATCTGAACATCCCCATCGCCATTTATGACAATTACCTTTTCACCAGTTGCAATGCTTGCACCAATAGCTGCGGGCAGACCATAACCCATCGGCGCCATTGCCCCTGAAAACAACAATTGCCCAGGTCGTTTTGACCTTTTCAAAAGAGTAGTCCAAGTGGTATGGGACCCTGCATCTGAAGCGATAATGTTGTCGGCAAATTTATCCAGAATTCTTTTAATTGCAGCCTGCGGTTTTAAATCATCATCAAGACCTTCAATTTCAACACGGTTATCAATCTCTAAAATTTCATCTAGCCAATTGGTTTTGCTGAATCTTGTTTCAAGCAAAAAGTCTTCGACTTTTCCATGAATCGGATAGTCTCCTATTAAGACATCCTTGTTGATGTTTACATGAATCAGATTTTCAGGAATTTCTGGAAATGTTCTTTCAGACGCCTTAACGCCTAATGCAATTATGCAGTCTGAATTTTCAAATGCATATTTTGCGCGTGGTGTTGAGCGTATTCCCACCAATCCCAAGTTTAAGGGATTGTCCTCAGGGATAATTCCTTTACCATGAAATGTTGTAGTGACTGGAATCTGGTATTTTTCTGCAATCCTTTGGATGTTGTCCTTTTGGGTGATTGCACCTGCCCCCAAAATGAATAATGGCTTTTGGGAATTATTAATTAACTCCTGAGCTTTACTTAAATTGGATAAATCATCTTCACACAGATAACACAAGTCAAAATCATTGAACTCCTCTTGCAAAAGCACATCTTTTGACAAGTTAATGTGAATTGGTCCTTTTGGAATTGTCTTAAGCTCATAAATAGCTGCCCTTAAGACATACATCGCTTCGGTACCGTTCAATGGATTGTATGATGCTCTTGTTATGTGCTTGAATATATTAACTTGTGGAGTGGATTGGAAATAATCCGTATTTCTGTACTTTAACTCATTGTCCCCTGTTATAATCAGCATGGGAATGTTATCCTTGAATGCTGTAGCTACGGCCATTGTAAAATTCAGTGCCCCTGGGGACGCTGTTGAAATGCATACCCCGATTTTTCCGCTTGCCCGGTAATAACCGTCAGCCGCATGGGCCGCTGCCTGCTCGTGTCTTGTCAAGACATGGTTAATGCTGGATTTTGATAATGCTTTGTAAAGAGGCATAATTTGCTCGCCGGGAATTCCAAAAACATCAACAATACCTTCCTCTTCAAGGATTTGGACAAATCTGTCAGCTACATTCACTCTTCCACCTCCTGATAAGAACCGTCATATTCCCCTGAGCCTTCAACCGGAAATACGACAGCCTGTGCAATCCTGTCGCCTGATTTGATTTTATACTCATATTCGCCGTGATTGTAGATCATGAACATCAATGTTCCATAAAAACCAGGATCTCCAACCGCAGTTTGAACTGAAATAAATGACCTTAAAAGTGTTGAGCGAGGAAGATAAAGCATTGTATAACCTTTAGGTATCTTAACTTTCCTTTTAATGCTTGCAAGATATGCAGTATGTGGCTTTAAGGTGTAGATATCACCTTCAAGTTCCTTAATTTCCGGCAAGTTCTTTTCATTGTCAATGAGTGAGCCACCGCTTTGCTGTGTGTATATTTTATCCAATTCCAAATCAATTCCAGAAGGCTGCACCAAATCCGCAAAATCTGGAAACAACTTAACAAGTTCTTTTTCACCGAGCATTTTATCAAAACCTTTTAATAATTTATTTATACAACCTATCTAATAAATTTTAAATGGTGATAACATGCCTGTAATAACAATAGCTGGAAATGATGGAATAAGTGTCGAAAAGAAAAGAGAAATGGTTAAAAACGTATCTAAAGTTGTAGCTGACGCATATGATTTGCCTGTTGAAGCTATAACCGTACTGGTTCAAGCTTATCCAAAGGAAAGTATTGGAGTAGCCGGTGAACTTCTAAGCGATAGGGAATAGACAATATTCCTTATCTAATCCGTTTTTCTATAAACCTCATCATCAACCATTTCGATTAGATTCAATTCAATCAAATCATCAATGTTCTTTAAGATTTTTTTATCGAAATTTTTAGACTTGTACCTTATCATTGATTTTTTAATTTCATCCAAAGAAGTGTTTGAATCGATTGAATCATATACGCTCTGCTGAAATGGAGTTAAATTGAAAATAATATCATTTAACGGCGAAGATACATCTTCAAAAGACCACACATCATCTTTTGTCTTTACATCAAATTCTTCTTCCAATTCAGGGATTTTATCTTTTAACAAGTCCAGGTGCGGTTGACTGGCAAGCCCGAATTTGTGCTTTGAAATCCGGGATAGGAAATTTTCATATGATTTTTTTAAGTCAATTTCATCTTTTGAGTCATAGGAATCGATAACATAGACATTATCATCAATGACTTTTATGACTTTGTATGAGTCGGTCTCCTCATCGAATTCTATTTCGCCAAATTCATTGACGTTCCAATTGTTATCCAGAAGAAAGTTTCTAACAAACTGTGCATCAGCCAAATTATCATAATAGCCGAAAATATACTCGTCTGATGCGATTTGCTTTTTGATTACATAGGTATCAAAGACTTTTGTGATGTTCAGACCATATTTGGAATTGTTCGGGTTTCTGATTTTGTTTTTTGTGAGTTTTATTATGGTTTCAGAGTCCGGTTTGGATTTGAACTTAGCCAAAAGATGAAGCTTTTCGTCAATGACTGCCAAAACTAAATAATTATCATCTTTTTTGACTGTTTCTGGAATCTTATTCAAATCCCAATTTTTTTTTATCAATAAGTCCCTTATAAAAATGGCATCATCTAAAGCCGTGATTTTAGCATAGATTTTTGAATTCTTAACGATATTATAGGAGTTCCTATTATTTCTAATGTATTTTTCACCCATTATACTCATACTCAAAGTCTTTTATAATTAGTTTATTTTATATGGGATTTAAATGTATTTGGAAAAAAGAGAAAAAAATAGAGAATTTAATCTCTATTTAAACAGTTATTGTTTTTGCTCTGCTTTGTGAAGTATACTTATAGTTTCCACCGTAGGTTACTTTGATTGTGTGGCTTCCACTTGCTAAACCTGAAATGGCATATGTTGCAACACCATTTGTGATTTTTGCAGTGTATGTATTAACACCATCAACGATGATTTTCACATTTCCTGGAGCATCTTGAGCAATTTTGGCAGTTACAGTGGTTTTACCACTTTTTGTTACTGCGGTAAATGACAAGCCTGGAGAACCTTTGCTTACAGTTAATGTTGCAGTTTTTGTTTGAGAGTTGAAATAAGTACTACCCGCATAAACTGCAGTTACATCATAAGTTCCTGCTTTTAGACCAGTTACATTTAGAGTGGCCACACCATTTACGATTCTAACTCTTTCAGTTACTCCATTAACAGTGATTCTTATATTACCATTGACATTTTTTGCGGTTAAAACATTAATTTGAGCAGTATCCCCAACATTAATATTATTAACAGAAATTGCAGTAATTGGAGTTCCTTTAACAATATTTAAAGTAGTTTTAAAAGTTTGTGCATTATAATTAACATTGCCCGCATAATATACTGTTACTTCATAAGATCCAGTTTTAAGACCTGAAACTGTATAAGTAGCTTCACCATTTGTGATTTTAGTCCTTTCGGAAATTCCATTAACAGTAACTCTTACATTGCCCGGAACATCTTTAAATAAAGCAACAGAGATAACAGCATCTTCACCATAATCTGCATCAGGAGCATCAGCTGAAATAATAGGAGTTCCTTTAACAACTTTTAAAGTTGCTGTTTTTGTTTGAGCAACATAGTTAATATTACCTGCATATGTTACTTTTACGTCATGTGTGCCGGCTTTTAAACCTGTGAATGTTGCAGATGCTAATTTATTTACAATTTTAACTTTTTCAGTTACTCCATTTACAGTTATTCTTACATTTCCAGCCACATTTTTTGCTAAATTAACTGTTACTGTTGCATTTTCATTGTATGCAATATCATTTGCAACAATTGAGACTATTGGTGAATTTTTATTCACTTTAAGAGTAGTGTTAATTGAATCAGCAGCATATTTGTAGTTACCAAGATATGAAATCTCAACAGGATATAGGCCATAGTTTAATCCGGAAACTGTGTATGTTGCAACACCGTTTGTGATTTTTGCCTTTTGAGTATTACCATTTATGGTGATTTTTACATTTCCAGGAACATCACTGAATAAATTAACAGTGATGACTGCGTTTTTGCCGTATTGGGTTGTTACAGGAGGTGCTGAAATAAATGGGCTTGGTTTTGGAATATTAACAACAAGGCGAGCATTAATCGGGTCAATATATTTGCTAGTTAATGCAATAATATAGCTACCTGCATCAACGTCTAGTGTTACACTAGAACCTGATTCTGTAGCAAAAGAATCTATCAGCTTATTGCCTTCATAAACTTTAACATCAACAGGCAATCCGTTAACATCACTGCCATCCTTGTCAAGAATTCTTACTGGCACGGATATTGCCTCACCATAATCAACAGTAATGTCCGGACAGTATAAAACCGGTGATTCAGTGAACATGCAATTTTCAGAAGTACCATTATAAACAACACCGTATGGATTATCGCAATTTATGAATATTGAATCATGTGCATTACCATTAGCAATTGCACCGCCTCTTTTGGCTGCGGAACAATCTACAAAATAACAATTGGATGCATCACCTTGATACATCGCGCCTCCATATCCGCTGTTATCACTTTGTGCATTATTATTTACAAAATCACAATTGTTTGCATTAACATTGAATGCTGCACCACCGTTACGGCCTGCATTATTATTGTTAAAGATACAATTGTTTGTATTTGAGGTTTGCTTGTTGTAAGTAGCACCACCGTTACGGCCTGCAGAATTGCCAACGAAAATACAGTTATTCATATTGGAATTCAATAGGCTGTAAACAGCACCGCCATCATTTGCAGTAGCACTATTACTAGTAAAGTTACAATTGTTTAATGTGCCGCCACCATAAAAAGCACCACCGGATTCTGCTGCATTGTTGGTAAAATCACAATCAGTTAATTCATAAACACCATTGACTGAATAAATTGCGCCTGCAATATTTTCTGCAACATTATCATAAAAATTACAATCGTTTAAATTGCAATCCCCAATTGGTGAATAAATTGCACCACCGGTATTTTTTGCATAGTTATTAGTGAAGTTACAATTACTAATTAAATCATTGGTCATATTGCTAAAAACAGCACCACCATAACCATTAGCACCTTGAGCACGATTATTAATGAAATTAGAATTAATTATCTCTAAAGTAGTGCCGACACCTGCATAAACAGCACCGCCACTTATTTCTGCAGTATTATCCTCGAAATTACAGTTGATTATTGTGGAATCTTGTTTGATGTAGAGTCCACCACCATAGCTCTTATCACTTTGTGCATGATTATTGATAAAGTTACAATTATTAAAAGAACCTGAACCATAGAAAGCAGCACCACGAGCACCCTTATTATCCACATTATTGGAAATTGTATTATCAGTGAAATTACAATTGTTTAAATTAGCCCGATTGAAGCTGTAGACACCAGCACCTTCTATTGCAGTGTTACCAACAAAATTACAACCGGTCAAATCACATGAACCGCTGCTTGCTGAATAAACAGCACCACCATATTTTGCGTCATTGTTGTTGAAGTTACAATTATTTAAATTTATATATTTTTCAGCATAAATTGCACCACCAAAGCCCTTTCCGGCTGCAGTGTTGCCAACAAAATTACAACCGGCCAAATCACCTGTGCTTTTTAAATAAATGGCACCACCATAATTTCCTTTATTGTTGGTAAAAGTACAATTTCTTACATTAATATGATTGACAGCAAAAATAGAACCGCCATAACCTATACTGGATGATAATACCTGATTATTAATAAAATTGGAATTGATTATATTGCAAGAATCGGCACTATTTAAATAGATGACCCCTCCACGTTCTTCCGCAGCATTATCCATAAAAATACAGTTGGTTATGGTACAAGAACCTACACTACTTGATGTAATAACTCCCCCATTCTGGAAAGCTCGACCATTTTTAATTGTCAGATTATTCAAGACAACATTGGTTGTTTTAATAAAGAATGCCGGTGTTAACCCTTTTAAATCAATTGTATGCCCATTACCATTAATTGTAATGCATTTGTTAATTTGTATTCCATTAGTTGTATTTTCAAAAGCTTGATCTGAGGTGATATCATTTTCAAAATAAATGACATCACCATCAACAGCAGGTCTTATGAAATTAGATAGTTCAGTCATTGTAGTTCCATAAAAGTGAGAGTCAACAGTGGAACTTCCACCAGAATATGAATTTCCATCCTCCTCTAAAATTTCCCCACTGGAGTCTCCAGCCAAACATAAAAGCTCACCAGAGCCTTCCTGTGTTATTTCAATTTCATCGACAGAGTCAATTGCAAGAACATTATCTGTCGTGTCAATATCCTCGGCTGCACTGACAGCCCCAATTGCGAAAATAGCTAGTAAAAAAATACCAACTATCATGACTTTATTAGATTTCAAAATAATAACATCTCCCTAAATGTTAATATATAATTGATTATCTATTAGCCACGCCTATATATAAATTATTAAAATAAGGCAATTTTCCAATTTACCACTTATTTTAAAAAAATAAAAAAATAATGAAAAACTCGTGATTCTGATAAAATTACCATGATTTTTACTCATAGGTGAGAGGTGCATTTCAAGTGTAAAGCATGAAAATTAATGTATTTTTTGAAAACAAAAATATAAAATTGAATCATCTCTAATAAAGCTTTAATCATTGAAATTATAAATTTTAAAGCATTATTCGACAAAATAAGAATAGCCATTTTTTTAAACTAAAAATATGGAAAAAATAAAGACTTACTAGGAGGCTATTTTTTTACAATAAAAGATAATCAGAGCCCCCTTATCCATAAAAACTATAAACTGCAGATATTTTAATGTGGATTATCTGATCTTTAAATTATAAAATAAAACACCCCATATGAAAGACAGTTATCCGAAAATGATGAATTTTTAAAAAATCGAAAAAATGTATGCCTTCTTAAAACTTAAAAATGAAAAGTTGCTGAAACTCCCTTTTTAAGGATGTATCATATAGTCAATTGAACTTCATTTAAAAAAAGATATTTAAAATAAATAAAATTAAATCTAAATTTCAAAAGCATGAAATTTCAAACATAAATAATGAAAAAGCTGAAAAAATAAAAAATGAAGGAAAGATATGCATTTTCTAGAAAAAAATTCCATTCAAGAAACTCATTATAAAACTTTTATTCAAAAAATAGAAAAAAGTAAAAGATATTATTTTTCAGCGAGTGTCCAATAACATCTTTTTGGAGAAACTATAGTTTCATCCTTTTTTAATTCTTTCATGATTTTATCTACTTCTTTTTTCTCAACACCAGAAAGTTCACTTACCTTTTTAGCGTTTAAAGGGTCTTCGGAATTTCTGAATGCTTCAATCACTTTTTCTTTGTCATCCATTTTTTTCACCTAATAATTTTTGTGCCAATTAACTTCAAAAAGAATAATTGAAATTTTATTTTACACAATTCATTATTTGTCTATCTTAATAATTAAATAATATATATTAGACCGACCATAATATCAAGTAGGTGTATAAAATGAATTCAAAAACAATTATTATCGCAGCAATTGCAGTTATCTTACTGGTCTTGGGAGGGATTGTCATTGCACAAAACACCACACCTAAAGAAAATGTAACTGCATATGATGTTAATCTAAAAAACGCTGATTTTAAATATTTTGATATAAAGGTTCCTGAAGGTTCAAATTTCACAATTAAAAATATTATGAATGAAAGCGATAAAGGAATGGTCTATTGGAAAAATAGCGGCAATTATACTAAAGAGGTTGAAGGCATAATAATTAATAAGAATATGACTGATAAATTAATTCCTATAAGCATGGATTTAATCAATAAAAACGGTACAGAAAAGGTATACCATTCAAATGGAGGCTATCAAATTGTTAAAACAATAAATAATACTGATTTGATTCTTATTGGTTCCGATCTCCATGTCTTAAATGAAATGATTGACTCTGTTAAAATCAAAAACACAGACAATATTACCTCACCTAAAGCTAAGGAAAATACAACACCTGTCAAAAAGGTAATAAAAACAGTTGAAAAGCCAAAACCAAAACCAGAACCGAAAAAAACTGAGGATACACGTAAAAAGACTAGTGGTCAGATTTACATTGGTGGAGGTATCTTCAAAACCGGATCAGGCCTAGACGATAAGACCAATGCTAAAATTTACATTGATGGAGGGCACCCTGGTGAATCCATTATAATTAAAATCAAATATTATCGTGACGGCAATAGCTTAAACGTTGGAAATATGGTTACAGCAACTATCGGTGATGATGGATATGTGAATATTAACAGTGCAGATGCATATACTCATTATCCTGACAAAGCATATATCGAATTATATGATTTAGACGGTAATCTGCAGTGCACTCAAACTGTAACTTTAAATCCTGACAGCAGTACTCAGTTCTTCTAGAGTACTCCTTTTTTTCTTTTTTTAAAAAAAATAAGTAGAATGAATTGAATCATCCTAAAAAGTCTTCAATAGCTTTTTCATCATTAGCTGATAGAACAACTAAGTCACCATTTTTAGCAAAGCTAAATGAGGTGAAATTACCATCCATATTATAGAAGCCTGAAACGTTTTTTATGGTTTTTTGCTGTCCGCCGACGAGTTGTACAATTTCATCGGTAACATTATAGATTCCATAATCGCTAACAAGCACTGCAATCTCACTGTTTCCTTTTTCAAATACTTTTGCATTCATGGTGTAATTAATTCTGCCAACTTGATTTTCCGAATTTACAATTTCCTGTGTCACGTTTTCTTTGTAGCCATCCGGAACAGTGAAATTCAATCCCCCGATAGTTACTTCAGCTGCGGACACAGCACCTACGGCCAAAATAGCCAAAATAGTTAAAGATAAAATAACTACTATTTTTTTATTCATTTCAAAACCCCCAAAAAACTGTTAATTAATATTATGTTCCTACCTAAAATAAAAAGTTATGCTAAAAATAGTATTCAATGCAATTTTAAATGTTGAAAAACGGAAAATGTCAACTACGTTTATCTTGAAAATTATTATAAATTGATAAAAGAATTTTTAGGCATGTAAAAATAAGTTAAAATTTAAATAATACCTGAAATCATATATTTATTTGTAACACACTCCCGTGTTATACTAAAATTATTTTTAGTTTAAGGTCTAAAGGTTTATCCTTTAGACTTAACAACCCCTATTTTTTTATTAACAATTTTTTTACTTGCCGGCAAATTTTATAAGTTATTATGAAATAATATTAACTTAGTGATTGAAATGAGTGATTTTTTTAAATTTGAAGATGGCGCCAAAGATTTTCCCTATTATAATCACAATCCGAGAATTTCAAAAACAGCATGGATTGTATTGTTAATCTGTGTTTTTATCTCATTTTTATTAAATATCATTGTAAGTATCCAATATCCGTTTATTGGATCTTTAATTTTCTGTTTTGGAATTTTAATCCCATTACTTTACTTTTCAAATTGGGATTATTCTTTAATATTCACAAAACCGACAAAAAAAGAGATAGGCTTGGCAGTTCTTCTTTTTATAGGTTACATCATATACTCAGTTGTTATGGGAGAAATAATAACACTAGCGGGTCTGGAAAGTAGTGTGGTCGATGATGCGTTTGTTGTTAATGTGGAAATGACCATATCCTTAATATTTTCAATGATGGGAGAAGAATTATTGAAATTCATTCCGCTCATGATTATTATGAGGCTTGTTTACAAATACACTTCAAATCGTAAATTGGCAATGGTTGTATCGGCAATTATGATCATGATTGGATTTGGACTGCTCCATTATGATGGATTTACAATTACAATAGCTTCCGCATTGTTAATTCAGGGCTTAGGAACCATATTTGAAATTTATGGTTATTATAAAACTAAAAACCTATTTGTTCCCTACATGTCTCATCTTTTTACAGATGCATTTATTTTTATTCTACTATTATTAGGAGTTTAGAGGTGAAAAAATGGAAAATGATGCCTTGGTAAATGGAGTATTATCCTTTATACTTCCAGGACTTGGTCAGGCGATTAATGGATATAAAAAAAGAGCCATAATCTTTTTTATAGTAATGCTTGTGATTCATGCATTAATCTATTATTTTGCCAACAACATTTTTGGAAGTGCGATTAGTACATTATACCATTTATATGCAGGTTACGATGCATACAAAACTTATTGAATCATGCAGATAACATGATTTAATATATCTTCTTTTATTTTATAAACTTGAATTCTAAAAAACAGCCCAATAATTTTAATGGAATACCATCTAAAAATGATTAAATCCCTCGTGCAATTAATTATATGTCATATTTTTTCAATGAAATAATGGAAAATAGGGAAAAGTTATTTAGTAATATAATTAATTTTGGACAATAGAACTGAAAGAACCGCTATCACAATAACTATTACTGAATCAATAAGCAATTCTAAGCCATTTGATGTTGAAAACAATTTTACAATACCAATTAACCAGATAATGATTAAAAAAGCAGGCAATAAGTATTTGATTATAAACATCCATATTTTACCGACTTTAAATGAAGAACACTTATTCAATGCAGGTAAAAATTTATCAACACCATAGAACCATGCAAATATAATACATTGTACGGCAATTAAAAGCAATATTCCAAATTCATTTACAAAAGTGTCAATGATTTGAACAAGATAACTGCCTATTCCGCATGTTAGCAATAGTGAAATTGCGCAACCAACAATTGACAGCAGGGTTGCAGTTTTTTTCCTTGACCAGCCAAATTTTTCAGTGGCTGAGCTTAACATCGGTTCGAAAAATCCTAATGCAGAAGTTATTCCTGCAAATAGAATTGCTAAAAAGAATAACGGTGCTAAAACGTGACCAATAGGACCCATTACATTGAAAATCATTGGGAAAACAACAAATACCAAACCAGTACCTTCAGTAATTAACTGAACCATTGGCATACCAAATGAATAGGACATATGTCCAAGAATTGAAAATACGCCAAATGCAGTACATATTTCAAATAATGAGTTTGATGCAACAACAATCAAGACATTATCAATTAATTTGGAGTCATCAGGCAAATAGCTTGCATATGTGGTTGCGATGGCCTGACCCATACTCAATGAAAATATAATTTGGGCAAATGCCGCAAGCCAGATGTTTATGTCCAATAACTTGCTCCAGTCAGGAGTTAAAAGAGTGCTAATTCCTATGCTTGCTCCCGGCAAGGTTAACGCATAAACAATGATGACTGCCATTATAACAAATAAGGCCGGAATGAGGAATTTTGAAACTTTACCGATACCTTCATCAATATTCTTTTGTGAAATAAACCATAAAATAAACCACAATACTAAAACTGCAATAGTTGTAGGTATTAAAAGATAACCCGCATCAGCAAGGTTTGAACTTCCACCTACCTCATTTACAAAGAATGCTGCAGTATCTGTTCCCCAGTTGAATTTAAAACTGCTCATAAGATATACAAAGTCCCAACCTAAAATAACCATGTAATAGACTGTAACTAGAAATACAAATAAAACCAACATCCAGGCAATTAACTCGAATTGGGGTTTAATCTCCCGCAAAATATTTGAAAACGATTCCTTAAATGAGAAACCAACACCATATTCCAATATTAAAAAAGGAACTCCCATTATAGCAATTGCTACAAAGTATGGGATGAAAAATGATCCACCACCATTAGAATAAAGTACATAACTAAATCTCCAAATATTACCCAGACCAACAGCGGCTCCCACCATTGCAAAAATAAAAGCCAATGTTGAATCCCATTGCACCCTTTGACTCATACTTAAATTTTTGTAAAACAATATATAATAAGTTTTACATATTAATTTTGATGAACGTATTTGACAAATTTATAATGGGTGAAACATCAGGCATAAATTGGTGTTTTGAAAACAGACATTTCATTGAAAGATTGCAGGATAATGGAATATCAAGGCAATATATCATAGATTGCATAATGAATGAAGAACCAATTAGCTGGGAGCATATAGACAGCAATACATATGCAGTCGTATTTCCGGCCCCAATTAACAAAGACTACAAAGAAATCAGAGTATTGATGGGTTGTAGCGGCAATTCAATTGACCTTATAACAATTATGAGAAACAATGAAACAACAACCAATCGCCAGAAAAGGCAATACCAATCAGAAAAAGAGAAAAATATAGAAAAAAAGAGATTGAAAGCACTTTCAAAAAGAAAATGGTAAGTGATTATTGAAATCACTTATACGAAATTAATCTGTTAAACCTCACTTGTCAGACAAAGTGAAATTAAGTCTACCTACACCATTTGTAATATCCAATTCCTCGCAGTTAGGAGTTAATCCACTTAAAAGATTATAACCATCTTCAGTACCCATGTGAATCGGCAAGTAATTGGAAATATGGATTGGATAAACATTACAGTTACATGTATCATTTACTAAATTCAACTGAACAAAGTAAGCTGTATGTGTATCTTCATTAGATTGGTCGAAAATGAAGTTTCCTAAACTGTAAAATATTGGTCTGTCCTTATACATCTCAATTCCTTGAGTTACATGAGGATGGGAACCAATAACCACATCTGCCCCATAATCGATTAATTCATGTGCCATCTTAACTTGATCTTCATTTGGAGAGTGGGAATATTCGTTTCCGAAATGTAAATATGCCACAATTAAATCCGAATCATTATGTTCAGAAATTTGTTTTTGTGCATCCTGGGAACTGTATGCGGAATATCCCGGTGAAGAGCCGTTAGCATAAGGCATGACATCATAGCTATATTCGGAAAAATCATTTGAATCCATATAATTCAATACAGTTATTTTTCTTCCGTTGATTACTTCAGTGTATGCTTTGTGAGCATCTGCTTCTGTTTCACCGGCACCCATTGGAGTTATTCCGGCATCTTTCAGATTGGAAATAGTGTCTCTCATACCTGAAATTCCATAATCACATGCATGATTATTTGCCAGAGCTGCAACAGTATTATTATTGGCTTTGGCTAATGGAACATAACTTGGGTCGCATTTTAAAGGAACATCACCCTTCACAGCATCTTCCGATGATGTGGCCGCATTTTCAAAGTTAATCAGCAATAAATCTGCAGTTGAAACTACATCAGTCACTCCTCTAAATGGACTGGAATCAAAGTCTAAAACCGCAGGCATATTTCGAGCAAACATAACATCACCTGTAACTACAACAGAAGCATTTCCCTTAGGTTCAGTGACCATCTCTTTAAATTCACCGATTAATGTAGCTCCTGTAGCAACTACAAGCAGAATTAATAGAATTATGAGTAAAATATGCTTAAGTTTCATGACCTAATCCTCCACAGCTGCCAATTCCTCTTCATCCACATCACTGAATAGTTGATTCAACATCCATTCAGCATCATATTCTTTAATATCATCATATCCTTGGCCTACACCTAAAAACATGATTGGTTTTTTAATTACATAACCAATTGAAAGTGATGCACCGCCTTTACTGTCTGCATCAGCTTTAGTTAAAATTACACCGTCAATATCAATAGCTTCATTGAATTTTTTAGCCTGTTCGGTTGCATCATTACCTGTTAATGCATCACCTACAAATATGACTAAATCAGGTTTTGAAACTCTCTTAATCTTTTTCATTTCATCCATAAGATTGGTATTAGTCTGCATTCTACCTGCAGTATCAATTAAAACTAACTCTTTTCCTTGAGCTTTTGCATGTTCCACAGCGTCATATGCAACAGCCGCAGGATCTGAACCTTTTTGGTGTTTAATGATTTTAACTCCAACATTATCAGCGTGATAGGTAACCTGTTCAATAGCTCCTGCCCTGAAAGTATCTGAAGCGGCAATTACAGGAGTGTAACCTTTTTTAAGATAGTAATTAGCTAATTTACCGATGGTTGTTGTTTTACCGGTACCGTTGATTCCAACAAACATTACAACAAGAGGTTCGCCGGCGGCCTTTTTCTCTTCAATCATTTCAGTCATTGATTTTCCTGGAATATCAATGATTTCAGCTACTGCATCTCTCAATGCATAGAATGTGTATTCTGTGATATCATTGCTTCTTTTGATTTTTTTACCGACGAGGTTTTCTTTTACATTCTCAACAACTTCGGTTGCAACTTCCATTGCAACATCTCCTTGAAGGAGTTCCATTTCAAGTTCGAATAATATATCTTCAACATGTTTTTCTGAAATGGTTTTTTCTGTTACGAATGAGAAAATTCCTCCACTGGCTTCGCCGTCAGCAGATTCTTTTTTAGATCTAGACCAGAAATGAGATTTTTCCTCTTTTTCCTCTTCATCTTCATCTTCATCTTCATCTTCATCAGATTTATCCTTGCTGCGACTCCAGAAATGAGATTTCTTCTCTTCAACAACCTCTTCTTCTTCATCATCATCTAAATCTTCATCATCTTCCTCTTCTTCCTCATCAGATTTATCCTTGCTGCGACTCCAGAAGCGAGATTTCTTCTCTTCAACAACCTCTTCTTCTTCATCATCATCTAAATCTTCATCATCTTCCTCTTCTTCCTCATCAGATTTATCCTTGCTGCGACTCCAGAAGCGAGATTTCTTCTCTTCGACTTTTTCTTCAGCTTCTTCTGTTTCAGTGCCTATGCTTTCTTCAATTTCTTCATCGACCTCTTCGTCATCAGCTTCAGGAAGTAGATTAGATTCATCTTCTTCAACATCTTCTTTTTTCCTCCCGAATGAGAAAAATGAAAATCTTTTACCAGATTCCTCTTGAAGATTGTTTTCTTTTTCTGCTTCTTCAATAAGCTCCTCTTCCAACTTTTCACTTGTACGTGAAAATTTCTTTTTCAATGATTCGAACAAAATTAATCCAACCTTTTAGTTAGTTTAAAAATTTAATTATGTATATCTATATTTTTCATATTATTTAAAAAAGAGCTAAAAAATGCAATTTAATACAATTTTTTGTTACAGTCCAAACATGAAAATAACTATTTAAAAATAAAAAAAATAAAAAAAGATAAGAATTGTAAAGTATTTCTACATTTGGGTTATATTGCCTTGTGCTGCTGCCGCGATTTGTTCAGCTTGAGCTTGAAGACTTCCAACAATATCACTGCATTGTTGTAAGTTAGCTAACATTTTATCTAAGCTATCTTTCAAGTCCTCTTTTTGTCCAGCGATTATTTCACGAGCACCGTCAGCATCTTTCTTAACGGCAAGGCCTGCACCAATACTTACAATAATCTCATCAGTACTTTTAAGTTCTCCTTTAATAAAAGAACCAGCACCTACAGGTACAAAAGCTTCAACAGATTCTTGACCTTCGATATCATCTAAAGTGTTGGATAATGCATCAACTTCAGCAATGGAAGCTTGGATTAATTCAATTTGTTGTTGGATTAATTCTGCTTGTTGTCTGTATGCATTGATTTCATTAAGAAGACTGTTTAATCTTTGTTGATCTTCCATATTAACACCCTCGACGTGTTTATAAAATTTCTTTTACGATTGGGTCAAGAACATCTTCAGGAGCGATTTCTTCGATTTCTTCGATAGAAATTTGGTTCCTGTTAATACCATGTTTACTTCCGAAACGTTCGTAGATTTTCTCTTCGATTTCAGCTTCACAAGTAGCTTTGTATTCTTTAGTAAATTTATGATATTCATCGCCCATTACAAAAGTACCTTTAACTCTGTAAATTTTTGTTATCATATAAAATCCCTCATGATATATTAATTAAAAATCATCATCTAAAAAGCCTAATGCTTCTTCAACTCTAGCCATTTCAGGACCAGTACTATCTTTAGCAACGATTGCACCATTTGAATTAGCAATGGAACAAGCACCAACTAAAGGAATTCCTTTTCCAACAGTACCGATATCCCCTTCTACACCAAATACTTCTTGAGCAAGTCTAACTTCAGATTGAACAGCTTTTGAACTTATTAAAAATCCTTTATTTGTAACTTGGATTAAAGAACCAATAATGTCGCTTCCAATCATGGAAGTTGCTTTGACATTTACGTCTAAAGTCTCTTCAATAATGTTGATTGCATCTTCAGATAAAAATGGGCTGACAATAGCTCCATTGTCGTTGGCTGCAATGATATTTCCTAATGCAGTGTAACGACCTGGAACAGTAGCTACATTTAAACCTAAATCTTCAAACTGTTTAATTTCTCTATCTAAAACATGTGGGGAAACAACTAAACCATTTGAATTAGCTACAGCTAAAGATCCAATAAGGCTGCTTCCAGAAATAGAAGATTTAACAGCGTCAACTTCTAATGTTTCCTTAATAATTTCCACCTTTTCATCAATAAGGTTATAAGGAACAATAGCTAAATCATCTGTTGCTAGAATAAATACTCCTAAATTTGGATTTCCTACAATATCTACTCTTTTTAACATATTGTTACCTCACATTACTCAATTTTTGGTATGGTATCAAAGCTATTCTGCTAAAGTAGCTGTAACAACACCATCTTCATCTTTAACTGCTTTTACGGTAATTTTGGAAGGTATTTTTTGGATACCTCTTTCCCAGATAGCATGATTGATAGATTCATCAATTTTAACTTCTTCAGCTTTCATGTGTTTGGTTAAGAAGTTTCTTATTTCTCTGATAGCTCTAGGAGCTCTAATGGTCCTTTTGATATCTTTTACATTTCTAAGTGGAATTGTGTAAACTCTTTCCATAATAACCCCTCATTATAATTTAAGACTGTTTCTTCTCCAATGTCTAGGTTTTGGTCTGTATCTAAGTTTACGATTAGTTTTAGCATAAGCCCAGATTGGAATTCTCCTATTTTGTTTGTTTGCTTTTGCCATTCTTAATTTTTTAGCTAATGGTTTATTTCTACTCATTTTCTCACCTGTAATACATATAATAATTATTTTTTATATCCAATAACACGAGTTTGATAATGTTCCGGGAATATATCCAATGAGTTTCCTCCCTTTTCATCAATCAAAGTCCTTATTTCAACCTCAAAATCAGAACTGTTGTCCTTATTTGATTTTTCATGTGAGATTTCAAATAGATTTGAAGTTATTAGTTTGACGGACTTGTGTCCGAAACTGTCAAGGTTGATGTATTGAACATCTTTCCTATCTTCAAGACTTCTTATTTGATTGACTGTTAATTTTGGAGTTCTGTCATCTCTTCTTGTCCCATCTGCAATAATATCATAATCATCTGCTATTTTTTCAACAGTCTGCGCATGAATGAATTTGATTCCATCGTTTGGAAATCCGTCATCCATAATCATCTCGCATGTCTTGTCTAGAATGTCATAATCCATTTTTAAGACATTATGTTTAAAGCCTAATGCTTCAGCAGATTTGCCGGCTGGAATATAGGAATCATAAACACCAAAGTTTGCGGTACATAATTCAACGTCAAGGCCTAATCTTTTAAGCATTACTGCCACAAAAGATGAATCTTTGCCTCCACTATATAATACGCCAGCTTTCATTGACATTATTTCCTTGTAATTTTAATTTCTCTTTTCTGACCAGCTATTTGTCTTAACAATACTTTGAGCTGTTCATCAGTTACTTTACCTCTTAAACTACCTGCTTGAGCAGATTGAATCAATTGAAGTTCAATTTGATTAACAAGTTCAGGTTTTGTTAGTTTAAGATTAGCTAATCTATTACGAGCTTCAGGAGTCATAATTTGAACTAAGATTTGTTTTTTCTGAGCTTCAAATTGTGCCTGAGCCTCTTGCTGTTGTGCTTGTGCCATAGCTTGTTGTTGAGCTTGGTTTTGCATAGCAGCTTGCTGAGCCTGTAATTCAGCCATTCTTTTTTGACGAATTTCATCTAACTCGCTCATATCAAACTCTCCCTAATAATCCTGTTAAAAATATTATTTAATGTTTTCTCCTTAATGATTTTACTAGTGAGTCTACAGCAGCACTTAAATCTTCTTTGTGTAATGAAGCGAATGATTCATCTACGGATTTTGAATGTTTACTTTCAATTTCATCCTTAAATTCGTTGAATGCTTTTGATAAATGTTCACGTTCAGCATCGATTTTTGAAATGACTCCGATTAATTCTTCTTTATCTGAATCTTCAATTTTGGAATTTTCATTTATAGCTGAAGTTAATTTATCAAGCAAATGAGGACGGGAATCATCACTAGATCCACTTTGATTATCGAATTTTTCAAGATCAGGAATGTCTTTAATGATTTCACCAGACATTTTATCTAAGAATGATCTTCCTGCTGGAGTAACAACTCTTCCACCTTCAACTTTTTCCACATATCCTGCATCTTCGAGTTGGTGTAAAGCAGTTCTGACAATAGATCCGCTACCTTTTCTAAATACTTCAGGACGTACACCACGGTCTTTTTTACCACCGTAAAAAGTTCTTAAACTCATAACTCCTACAGGACCATCGATGTAAACTCTTCTGATAATAGAAGCAGTCCTTATAAACCACCAATCAGCATTTTCTGGTTTTCTTTCTTTGTGAACACCAGTTTTAACAAAATTGGACCATGCAGGGGAATTGATCTTATCATTGTTTTTAAATTCTTCTGCGACTTTTTTAATTAATAAATCTGCAGGTACATCAAATACAGTAGTCATATTAATTCTCCAATATTTTATTAAATAATTGTAGCTTAATCCACTGTAAATTTAAGACCTAAAAAAATAGGGCCTGTAACTCTAAATTTATAATGTTTAAGGCTTTTTCTTATAAATAACAGCAACATGTCCTCTAACATCGATAAGTTTTGATTTTGTTTGAGTGACAATGTCATCTATATATTTATCTTTATCTCTAGCGATATTTTTTGCAAATTTAAGTTTAACAATTTCATTAGCTTCAAGTTGGCGTTTGATTTCTTCAATAACATTTTCATTAACGCCGTTTTTACCAATGTTAATTGTCATAGCGGAAAGAGCTCTATTCATCATTTCTTTTTTTGATTGACTCATATTTAGCTCTCCTTTTATTTTTCTTTTCCTTATGATAAGGAATCTTCATTACATGGCCACATTCACCACATAAAATGTTAACTTCCGAGTTAACTAGCCGGACGGTGCAATTATGACCAGGGTAAAGGAACTTCCCACATTTCTTACAATACCTTCTTGACCATTCTTCGGGGACTTTGGTATTGTATTTAGTAGATAATTTCAAAGCAAGCTCTGCATAGCGATGAGATCGTTCGGGATGGGTGATGAATTCCATCTCAGCACGTTCAAAAAGAATATTCATTCTTTCAATCGCAATATTAATCATCCACTTTGGTCGTTTTCCTCTACTCAAAAATATCCTCCTTTATGTAGGATATAATATTCATGATTGGATTAAAATGATTTGCGCAATTTAAAACAAAAACCATAGTTAAAAATTTTAACCTTAGGTTAATATGAATATTAAGAATAATTATGTTTATCACTATTTATAAAGGTTATGGATTTATAGGATTTTTAAATTAAAAATAAATTCATACGAAAAAAAATAAATTAACCTTAAACCCCTCCAATTCTTTGTATGCCTCTGATTTTGTCAAAATCCGAATCAAAAGATGCAATTCTTGTAATTCCATGTTTCTGCATTGATTCTAAAATGGTACAATCTGAAAAATTGATACCACCATCATAATATTTGAACAAATTAATTGCTATTTGATAATCATCAAAAGTTAAAAAATGAAAAATGTTACAACTCAATAAATATTTTACTAACTCTCCAACATCACCATGAAAATTATACTTATTCAAACTATTTAATACCTCAATTAAAACAGTTATATTAGTTATTTTAGCTTCATTTTTCAAATTTGATTTAATATCATTAGAAATATTACAGTAACGGTCGTTTTTAATAATTAATCCAATAATATAAGAAGTATCTAAGAAAATCATGATTCAACTCCCTGTGGTGTTTAATGAATATTATTCCCAACCGACATCTCCCAAACGGCTAAGTTTTTCTAAAATATCATCACCATCCGGATTGTCATGTTCAAGCATGCTATAAAGTTTTTGACAATCAATTGTGCTGGGAATTCTCTCAACAGTTCTCAAATAATCAAAAAGTATTGCATGTATCAGTTTTTCAGGATTACAATGGATTTTTCTACATCTATCATTCATCTTTAACATTATCTCATCAGGTATATTTACTGACTGCATATTATCGACCCCATTTTCATAATTTAAGCCATTTATGATATATTTTTTAATCAAATCTTCTTTTTGAGATTTATTTTTCGATGCTTGCATTTTTAAACCATTTAATAGATTATCATCAATATCAAAACTTATTTTAACGATAATATCACAACCTTATCAAAGTTTTATTGTTCAAAAGCTATTAAATATTTAAATACACAAACACTTTTGAACTAAACTAGCTAGAAAAGTCAAATAAATATATGAAACAAATTATATTTAAATATTTTTAAACTACAAAAAAGCACAAGTACGTATTGATAAAAATAATAAAAATTATAGTGATTTATAAAAATTGGGGCGATTTAAGAAAATTGTTTTAAGTGTAAAAAATTGATGTAAAAAAACTAGGCATTTGAAATCAGCCATTCCATGAAATCGACTTCACCGACGGGAAACTCAACTTTTCCGTTGATTATATCTGAAATAACATTGACGATCTCTTCAATGGACAATTCGCTGACATCAATTTCAGAAATCTTATCGCCGTACTCCTCAAAAGCTTCTGCAGTACAAACGCCCATTGCTTCAGCTTCAAGGTTTTCACGGATTTTTGACTCGGAATAATTGCGTGCTTCGAGTCTTTCACGTAGAATATCAGGATGCACCCTTAAGACAATTACTTTATCTGCTCCAGAGCACAAATGCGCTAAATGCCCTTCAAAAATAGTTAATTCATTGCTTTTTGAAATAATGTCTGAAACCTTTTCGTTTAATGCATCAATATCAATGACTTTATATCCTTTGACATCGTCAATACCTAAAACAAAATCATTATCAATTGCCAAATCATTGATTTTAATTAATTTACAGTTTAATTTTGAAGATAAAACTTCACTGACAGTTGTCTTTCCTGTACAAGGAGTTCCTGTTATAAAAATAGCTTGGCTCATAAAAATCAAAAAAAAGAATTATTTTTTCAAAATAATTCTTAAAACATCTTCATCTTCAAGTACATGGTCGGGACCGACTTTTTGACCTGGGAATTTAACTGATGTTCCCCAAACTTTCGCATGCCTGAAGTTTTTAACAAATTCCCTATGGAGTTTGCCGCATGCATCTATTACGGTAGAACCTTTCTTGATAACCAACGGATCTTCCATGTCCGCCTTTCTTCCTTGAGGTTTTAAATAAACCCTTACCAGATCCAGATTATCAAAGATTATATCTTTAAGCTCTTCAATATTTGTTTTTTTATCAGCGGAAATTGGAATGAATTCCGGAATGTATTTCTTAAGCTCTTCAATGTATGCCTCATCGACAAGATCCACCTTATTTAATAAAACCAACAATGGAACATATGTTTTATTTCTATCGAGTACGTCAATAAATTGGTCCATAGTTACATCGTCACGGAAAAGCACATCTGCATTATGCATACCGTACTCATTAATGATTGACCTTATTGTCTTTTCATCCAAATGAGTAAGCGGACAGGTTGAAGAAACTTTAACTCCACCAAGTTTTTTTCTGTTAACTGTAACATCAGGAGGTCTTTCGTTAGGCCTAATACCAATATTTCTTAATTCAGTTAAAATAACATCCAAATGTTGTGGATTTAAGGTATCCAAAACAACTAAAATCAAATCAGCAGTTCGGGCTACAGATAGGATTTCTTTACCTCTTCCTTTACCGCTGCTTGCTCCGGTAATAATTCCTGGAATATCGAATACCTGAATTTTTGCATTTTTGTGTTCCATTACTCCTGGAACAATGTCTAATGTAGTAAATTGATAAGCTCCAACTTTACTTTCAGCATTGGTAATTTCATTTAAGAGAGTAGATTTACCAACAGAAGGAAATCCTACAAGCACTACAGTAGCATCACCGCTTTTTTTAACGTGGAAACCTTGTCCTTTAGACCCGCCACTGCTTCTTTGTAAAGATTCCTCTTTTAATTTAGATAATTTTGCTTTGAGTTTACCAATGTGGTGTGAGGTAGCTTTATTATATGGTGTCTTTTGAATCTCTTCCTCAATGTCTTTTATTTTCTCTTCTATCCCCATTAAATCACCATATTACAAAAATAAAAAAAAGAAAGATTAGGAAAAAACCTAATCTAACTACCTTTGCCAGCTGCAGTTTTATCAAAGTTTACTTTAAACAGTAGTACACCACTATCTGAATGGACATTTTCAAATATTTCTTGACCCGCACCGCCTAAAAGATATAGTCTAGTGAACATTGAATTAGTCAAGTTATTGCTCATCAATATCGGTGTGTACATATTATCTTGGCCAATCAAGAACATAGTGTAATTTGCATCTTTTACATCACCAACAGATTCGTTTTTCATTAAACGCCCATCTTCAACAACCATGAGATTAGATATGTTTAATGGGTTATATGGGGTATCGTTTATCATAATCTGTTTTCCGGTTTCTGTATAAACCGCTTCGGTGTGTGCAGTAGTAGTATTATTACCAGTGCCTCTTTCAACGATTGCATTAATGGTTGTTCCTTGTTCTTTATACAATGCTAACTTACCGGACTGTCCTGGTTTAACTTCTAGCTGTTCTGTTGGAATATGATAATTGTAGTTTGTGGAATCTTGTTTTTCAAAGTCCCATTCACCGAAGTAGGTCCACCAACCTGCTTTTTGAAGCATATCTGAAGATGCTACAAATATTACCGGACGTGGATTTGAAGGGTGAGTGTATTGAATTACATCTTTAGCTTGGCTACTTGACAAGTGATATTTGTTTACCAATGTTTTTTGAGCATCGGAAGATGTTTTCGGTAAAATATCAATAAGGATATCTGTTGATTTACCAGTATCATTGGTAATGTTTACTAAAGCATCAACAGCCTTATCTCCTGATGTATCAAGCATTCTGAAAATACCTGCAGACAATTCCAGATTGTCGGTAGTCATCGCCTGACCTAACCAGAACGCACGGTCACCTGACTGAGAACCCCCATCGAATGTTACTTGTTTATCAGCAGCAATCTCAAAGAGGTAACCGAAGTCCCACCAGGATGTGATTACAGTATCGTCGCTCTGAGTTTCATTAATCCATTGCATTGAATTCCACATCGGGTCGCTTGTACCCGGAACAACATATTCTGAAGTTTGGTAAGCACCACATACGACAGGTGATGTCAATGCAAGTACAATCGCTATAACGGCAACATACTTTTTAATTGGAATATTTTTACTGGATGCTGAATTGGATTTGAGAACATAAGTTGTAACAGCACCTGCAGCTACAATTATTGCAAATATTGCTATTCCCCAAACTAGATTAATCTTAGACAATGGAACAGCAGTTAAAAATGCTGCCAAAGCGATGATTACTAATAGCCACCTGTCATCAGTTAATTTATTTTTAATATAATCTATAGCAAATCCTACAAAAATACCTGTTAAAAGAGCAAATGGCAATGCAAGAGTAGTAATAAATCTTGAACCTCTAGTTACCGCAAGTGCAGTACCAATTACCCATACAACAAATAATGATGCATATAATATAGTTAAACGTTTATCTGATAAGATTTCATCAATTGAACTGAATTTAACTCCAGACAAATCAAGGTTAAATTTGAATTTATCATCAAGCTTTTTGGATGAAGATTCCCTTTTGGATTTATGCGGTTTTTTACTGGAAGAGGAAGTGGAATCTCTTTTTTCAGGTCTGAATTTAAGAGCTTTTGAAACAAAAGTGTATAATACAGATAAACCTGCTAACAAGACAGCCATACCACCTATACCGTTAACTGCACCATTTGTGTTAGCTAAAAACATGGATTCCATACCTTTACCAAGCATTGATGGAATTTGCATCTCTGCAACAGAAACGAGAACGTTCGGGAACCCACTAACAACCCTAGAAGCGGATTGCAAGGAAAGTAATGATAATAAACTTCCGAAAATACCGGTTACACCACTTAATCCTTTGAAAATTGCAAGACCTGCAAATCCGATTACACCTAAAATAATAATGGATTTCAAGTCAATTTGGTGAACAAACCATTGCAATTTGCTAGAGTACTCATTCGGACTATCTTCTCCAACATTAAAGAAGTAACAAGCAATTAAATATACAATTGAGAATACGCCCATGAGACCTACGTAAAATATGTAACCAGTCCATGATTGTGAGAATAATCCCACTGAAACAATTGATAAAATTGCAAATAAAATCTTGAATACAATATTTTCTGAACGTATACTCTCTACAAAGAAGAATATGAAGAATAATGCCCAAATGTAGTAGAACATATCTGTATCGAAAAATCCTGGGAATGTGTGCGCAAAGTAGTTTGGAGCTAGTACTATAAGCAACGTTGCGACTATTGCCCCATAATCATTTGTCAATCTTCTTGAAAAGATATACGCCGGAATTACTGCGAAAGTAGATATGATTGCACCTGTCCAAAATGCCACCTCTTTAACAGAGTAATTTCCAAGGTACTTATTGGCCATATCATGAAGGAATGATGTGACTTGCACAATTCCAAGCTCATAATTAACTTCCATTCCATCTGGAGCGAGCCTATGCATATCCCATTCGCTACCATTTATCATTTTGTCTCCGACAAAACCATGATCAACATAATCTTCAGTCAACCTCAAGTTATAATATGAATCCATTTCACTGAAATAAGGAAGACCTGAAGAATCAGTATAATATCCTTTAGCATCGTCAGGAATTGCATTTAAATCTGCGGCCGGCATTTTAATAGCAAAAACAACGGCTAACAAGATTAAAATGATAATTACTGACTTAGTTATTGTCATCGCTGTTTCTTTATTCATATAAATCCTCATTAAATTTATTGAAGAATATTGTTTCAATAATAATTATCAAAACAATAAATTAATCGTTACATTAAATTTTTCTAAACAAAATAAAAATATTGAAATTGTAATTAATATAAAATATTTTTATTAGATTATAGATTTATTTTTCAACATTATTAAGTATTTTGCATATCCTAAACAAAACAAAATGATAAAAAATTTAAAAAATTATTTCAATAATATGAAAATGAGTTCGGTTTCTTAACAATCCTTAAAAAAAAATTGTAAGATAATATATAATTGAATAAAGATAAAATTGATTTTAAAAAGATTTGAAATGATTAATCCAACTTGCTTTCAAGTTCCTCAACAGAGCAAGTGAACCTGCATTTCGGAAATCCTTTACAACCAATAAATTCACCATAACGTCCAGAACGTTTAAGAAGCGGTTTGCCACACTCAGGACAAAGACCAACCTCTTCAGGATTATGGACTTTGGTTTTATCCTTGCCACAATTAGGATCAAGACACGCACGCTGACGAGGTTTTCCAAAAGAAATAATTGGAAGGCCACATTTTTCACAAGTCTTTTTCAAGAAATGAGTGCCTTTAGGAATGGAATAGACTGTTGTACAATCAGGATAATTGGAACATCCTACAAAATAGCTTTTGGTTTTAGGGGAATATCTTTTAACAAGATTTCCGCCACATGCCTGACAGGTTCCAACAATGTTGCTTTCCTGATAAGATTCATATAATTTAGTGCCGATTTCCTTATAATTCTTATCAATATCGCCTAAAATGACAGTAACTTCCTTTTTACCATCCTTTATAATTTCCTGGCGAGTTGAAGTATTGTTATCGATACCTTCGAGCTTGTTTTCAAAGGCTCGTGTGAGTTCTTCGGAAGTCAAATCCTTACAGTAGGTGCTCAAAGTATCAATCATGTTTTCTCCTAACTGATTCACTTCGATTTGCTGAGTACCTGTTATGTATTTACGGTCATAGAGTTTATCAATGATATCTGCACGGGTAGCTTTAGTTCCGAGTTCTCTTTTTTCAAGCTCTTTAATTAAAGAAGCCTGATTATATCTTGCAGGAGGTTTTGTCTCTTTTTCATCAGCAATCAAATCTAAAACTTTAATCAAATCCCCCTCCTTGATATCCGGGAACTCTTCATCATCGATTTTTCTATATGGGTAATGTTCCATCCAGCCTTTATGAGTTACTCTTCTACGTCTGAAACGGAATTTTTCACCTTCAATGTCCAAAGTGGTGCTCATTGTTTCAAATTTGGCTGCTTCGAAAAACACTGAAATGAATCTGTAAACGATGAGCTGATAAATCTTTTTATCATCTCTAGACAAACCTTGAGGCAATATTCCTGTAGGGTGAATCGCAGGGTGAGCAGCATCATCCTTTTTACCATTATTAGGTTTCAGTTTGGATGGAAGCTGTGAAATATGCTTCCTGAATTCGCCGTCATGACTCAATTGAGCAAAAATAGATTTGAAATCAAGGCTTTCAGGCAATTTTTGAGATGAAGTACGTGGATAAGAAGTATAACCTGATGTATAAAGGTTTTGCGCAATGGTTTGTGTTTTTTTAGGAGAAAATCCAAAAACATTATACGCTTCAGACTGAAGACCACCTAAATTAAATGGAACTGGCGGCTTAGTGGATGAATTTGATAAGGTAATCTTATCAACCAATGCATCTTTTCCCTGACATTTTGCCATAATCTCATCGGCCCTTGACTTATCAAAAATCTTGCCGTCAACATGGTCGACTTCAATTTTGCCTTCGATAATTGCTTTGATTAGCCAGTAAGGTTCGGGAACGAAATTTTTAATTTCCTTTTCTCGATCAACCAAAATGGATAATGTAGGTGTTTGAACACGGCCTGCTGATAGTTTTAAAAATCTGTATTTGGCTCTGCTGACAGATTTCATTAAAGCCTTGGAGATATTTACACCGAAGTAATAGTCCAAGACATGCCTTGCGATTCCTGTATCTACCTGGTTCATGTCCAGGTCTATTCTGTTCTCGTATGCTTCAACCAAATCCTTTTTGGTTAAGGTTGAAAATTTCATACGGGAAATTTTGCTTAAATTATCCTGGCCGCAAGCATATTTTAAGGCATTGTATCCTATTAAGGTTCCTTCAGTATCATAATCGCATGCATGAATGTATGAATCGGCATTCTTACCGATTTTCTTGATAGCCCTAACATAATCTTTTGTAAAACCGCTGCCTTTTTTATTGACTTCATAGGCTGGAGCCCAATGAAGATCGAAATAAACTTTGTCTTTTGGATTATCGGGAGTCAACGAATACAAATGTCCAACAGCAGAAACGACTGTAATGTCTTTTGAATCCCTTTTAAGTTCCCAATATTTCACTTTTTTATTATATATTTTCTTTTTTGCACTTGGAGAAAGTGCTTTAGCTATCTTTTCAGCAGATGTCGGTTTTTCGCATACTATTACTTCATGCATTTTATACTTCCCTCACGATATTAAAAAATGATATGAATAAAATTTTAAAGAATATCTAATATAAAAATATTTCTATGAAAAAAAGCATTTTAAAAAATTAGAAAAATAGTCTGAAATCTTAAAGATCTTCATTATAAAAACGATAAAAGTCAGCGCAGAAATCACAGATTGGAAATTTATCATAGCGATAGTATCCTAGCTCTGCTTTGTTCATATCGAATTTTTTACCGCAAATAAAGCAGGTTTCAATTTTTTCCTCTGACATGCTAAAACCTAAAAAATAAAAAAAGTTAGGTTAAAAAAATTAACCTATATTATATTTTTGCAAGAGTAAAATCTCTTCAGTAGAAACTTTTCCACCTTGTTTGAATTTTTCAAAGATCTCTTCAGCTCTTTCTTTTTCTTCACGGTTTTTATTACCGCCAGAAGGTTTGTTATCGTTTTTCCTCTTTTTAGGTTTGTTGGAACCTAATTTTTTGTTGATAACATGGATATCGCTTAAGATAGCTTTGAACTCTTCATGTTTAGCAGATGCGTTTTTACGTGCTTCGATGAATTTTTTGTGAGCTTCATCAGCTGCGGTTCTGATGTCATCTGTTTTTCTGAAGTAGGTAAGCATTTCTTCGTGAGCTGCTTGAGCTTGTTCGGAAAGAGTAATAACTTTTTCGTGTTCTTCTTCAGATAATTTTTTGAGTTCTTGAGCCTCATTTTTAACGGATTCATCTTCATGAATTTCCATTAATTGTTTTCTGAGATCGTTTGCATTTTTAACAAGCTGATTTTCTTTTTTGATGTCTAAAACGCGAGTTTCAATGATTTTATCAATCTTTTTGATTTCATTTTCTATCTTGATTTTGTCGCGTTTACCTGAAGACCATTCTAAACTTTTAATTTTATTATTTGCATCATTACGAGCTTTTTTAGCTTCTTCAACTTGTTTGTTGATTTCATTACGCTCGTTTCTGTATTCAATAGCTTTGTTTAAGTTTTCTTTTAAAGATGCGTTTAATTCATCTCTAATTTTACGTTGTTCTTTAGCTATTTTGTTATATTCTTCTCTTTCATCAGCAACTTTGGAGATTTCAGCTTCTTTTTCATCTTTTTGTTTTCTTACACCTTCCATAGTGTCAGCGAGAACAAAATTGGATTCAGGAAGACCTTTATCAGCTTTTTTAGGTTTTGCTTCTTTAGCTTTAGCTTCTTCTTCAACTTCTTCAGCCTCTTCAGCCGCTTCTTCAGTTTCAGCTTCAGTTTCTTCAACTTCTTCTTCAACTTCTTCAGCCTCTTCGGCTACTTCTTCAGTTTCAGCTTCAGTTTCTTCAACTTCTTCTTCAGCTTCTTCAGCCTCTTCGGCTACTTCTTCAGTTTCAGCTTCAGCTTCAGCTTCTTGAGCTACTTCTTCTTCTACAGTTTCAGTTTCAGTTTCAGCATCATCAGTGGTTAATTGATTAAGGATTTCACATAAGACTTTGCACAAGTCTTTTTCTTCTACTACTACATCAGCAATTTCTTTTACAGAATCTTTTGCATTGAAAGCAATTCCGCAACCTGCTGATTCAATCATGGAAATGTCGTTAGCGCCATCTCCAACAGCAACTACTTCATCTAAAGTAATTCCTGCTTTTTCAACATGGTCTTTTAATACATCTAATTTAGTACCAGATACTAAAGGACCAGTCACTTCACCAGTTAATTTACCATCTTCGACTGTGAAACTATTAGTATAAACTGTGTCAACTCCAAGTTTATCTTTAATTTTATCAGCCACTACATCAAAACTACCACTAATGATAGCTACATCTACATCTTTATCTTTTAGACAATTGATGGTTTTGCAAGCTCCAGGCATTAATGGAAGATCTTCAGCAACTTTTTCGATGTCTTCAATAGAAGTACCTTCGAGAAGTTGTACTCTGTCTTTAATAGAAGTTTCAAAGTCTATTTCCCCTTGCATAGCTTTTTCAGTAATTGCAGCTATGTCATCTTCAACATTTGCTAATTTTCCTATCTCATCTATTGCTTCACCATCAATAATAACGTTATCTAAGTCAAATACTACAAGTTTAATCAATAATACCACCAATTATATTAAATCTAGCTCACTTAATCTATCGTAAGCTCTTTCGACGCCTAATTTAGCGTCGCTTTTGGTTTTAGCACCGGTACATACGACCTTACCAGAACCAAATAATAATAAAACCACTTTAGGGTCAGATAATCTGTATACTAAACCTGGGAATTGTTCAGGTTCATATTCAGTATCTTCAAGTTCTAAAGCTACTGCTTCTAAGTTTAATGTGGACTCTAAGTTTGCAGATGCCACAATGTTTTGAATTTTAATATCGAATTCATGAGGAATTTCAGTATCAATAGTCCTCATCAAATCTACAGTTTTTTTGATTGCTAATTTAGAATCATCTATAGATTTTGCTCCAGTACAAACAAGCTTACCAGAGCTAAAGATTAATGCTGCGGTTTTAGGATCTTTAAGTTTAAATACTAATCCCGGAAACTGTTCACGATTAAAATTAACCCCTTCTAAAGCTTGGGACACTTCAGTAAGAACAATGTCTTTACCAATGCTTGCAGAAGCAACAATGTTTTCAATTTTTATATCAACATCGGTCAATTTAAAACCTCCAATTAATTATTAAAAGTAGAATAGTAAAATTTAAGAAAACAAAAAATTAGTTAAATTTTTACTAATAAAATATTTAATTTAAATAGTATATAAATGTATGTTTATTTAAAGAAAATTTAAAAAATTTTGAAAAAAGACAAATAAAATAACTTTAATTTTGATAATTTCTTTAAATACTAAGCATATTAACCTATTAAAAAAAATCATGAAAATAATCTGAAAAAATAAAAAGCATTTATAAGTAAAATGAAAATACTTGATTTTAAAAAAAGAAAAATCAAATAAACATTTTTCAAAAATCACTTAAAAAAAACAACACAAAAATCTTAATGAAAAATATTGAAATATTACAACCAACCTTTAAATAAAAAACATGAAAATTTAAAGTAAAAATAAAATTCAGCAAATTACTATAACCTTTAAAGAGAATAATAAAATTCTACATATTATTTATATAATGGATTCTAAACTTAATAGCAGTTAGGAGAAAATTCAATGGAAAAAATAAGTATAGTCATACCATGCTACAATATGGAAAAATTAGTTGCCAAATGCATCTCATCCATAAAAAATCAAAGCTACACAAATTTCGAAGCGATATTTGTAGATGATGGCAGTCAGGATTCCACAGAAAAAGTTATTAAAGAAAATATAAAAGATGATGAACGAATGAAATATGTTTATAAGGAAAATGGGGGTCTTTCATCTGCTAGAAACTTTGGTTTGGAAATCTCAACTGGGAAATACATTTGTTTTATAGACAGTGACGATTATATTGACAAGGACTATCTTATGGAACTGTATAACAATTTAATCGAAAATGACTCTGATATTTCAATTTGTTATTTTTATAGAGTTTATGATAAAAAAACAGAATTAAACAAAGTGAAAGAAGGATTTTATAATCTTGTCAGGTTTCCTGCTGCATGGAATAAATTATACAAAACTTCATTGTTTAAAGAAAACGACATTTCATTCCCTCTTGGAAAATGGTATGAAGACTTGGGAACATTCCCCAAGTTATTAATGAAATCTAAAAAAATTTCAATTGTCAAAAAACCTTTATATTACTACATTCAACACTCATCATCAATTATGCACACTTATGACGATAGGATCTATCAGATTTACGACATAACAGAAACCAATGAGGATTTTGCCAAAAAAAATGACATATTCAATAAATATTATGACGAACTTGAATACATTAATGTCTATCACATCCTGGTCGGGACAGTTTACAGAAGCAGTTTCAGAGATGATTTTAATGCAGATACCATAAAAGAAATGGTAAATTACGTTAATGAGAAATATCCGAATTGGCATGAAAACAAGGGAATAAAGCAACTCCCCCTATTTTACAGAATATACCTAAAAGCGCTTCACCATAATCAGTATGGATTGATTATATTCCTATTAAAAACATTAAATAGCAAAATAAATGTAAGTTAATTAACAGTTGATAACATGATAGAAGTTGAAGTGAAAGCTAAAATCAATAGTTTTGAAGAGATGGAAGAGAAACTGGCTGAAATCGGGGCGACAAAAACTAAAAAAGAGTTTCAGGAAGATATCTACTTCAATAGCCCTGTAGTTGATTTTGCAAAAACCGATGAAGCATTAAGAATCAGGACAACAAAAGAAAACGATGAAGAAAATATTTTCATAACCTACAAGGGGCCGAAAATCAACAAAGAGGCAAAAACCAGAAAGGAAATCGAAATGGGTATTGAAAATGCTCAGGAATGCTCAGACATTTTTGAAGCCATCGGCTTTAAAAAAGTTAGGGCCGTTAGAAAAAACAGACAATATTATTCTTATGAAGACTTTGAGATATCATTAGATGATGTTGAAGGACTTGACCCATATATGGAGATTGAAATAGGTTTAAACGATGGTGAAGATTATACTGAAGCTCAAAATTCTATTTTTGAACTTTTTGAAAAATTAGGCATCACAGATGGCTTTGAGAGAACTTCCTATCTGGAACTTTTAGAAACTTTTAATATAAACTAAATATCAATAATATTTATATACTAAATTTATTTTTTAAAGAAGTGATTATATTGCAATATTTTATAAGTCATTATAACAAAGAATCTGAATTGACATTCCCAGATGACATAACAATTTATGACACAACATTAAGGGACGGTGAACAGACCCCTGGCGTTTGTTTTAGCTTTGATGATAAAATGGAGATTGCAAGAAAACTGGATCAATTCAAAATACACCAGATTGAAGCAGGATTTCCAATTGTTTCCGAAAAAGAAAAGGAAACAGTTAAGGCAATTGCCAATGAAGGGCTTGATGCTACAATTCTTGGATTAACCAGAACAAAACCGGGAGATATTGACGCTGCACTTGATTGTGATGTTGACGGTATAATTACATTTGTTGGAACATCCGACATCCATTTAGACCACAAAATGCACATTACAAGGCAGGATGCAATCAACTTATGTGAAACTGCAGTGGATTATGCTAAAGACCACGGTTTGTTTGTTGCATTTTCAGCAGAAGACGCTACAAGAACCGACATCGAATTTTTAAAACGTATTTATGGAAAAGCTCAAGAATGCGGTGCCGACAGAGTCCACATTGCCGATACAACCGGAGCAATTACCCCTCAAGGAATTGACTATCTAGTAAGAGAGCTTGTCAAAGATATCAAAATTGACCTTGCCGTTCACCTTCACAATGATTTCGGATTGGCTGTTATCAACTCCATTACAGGTGTTTTAGCAGGTGCAAAAGCTGTTTCAACAACAGTCAATGGTATCGGCGAAAGGGCAGGTAATGCATCTTTAGAAGAACTTATTATGGCAATGAAAATCCTATATGGAAAAGACTACGGATTTAAAACAAAATACATCAAAGAATTATCCGACCTTGTATCAAATGCAAGCGGCCTTCCAATCCCATACAATAAACCTATTGTTGGAAATAATGTATTCAGACACGAATCCGGAATCCATGTTGATGCTGTTATTGAAGAGCCGTTATGCTACGAACCATATCTTCCAGAATTGGTTGGCCAAAAAAGGCAGCTTGTCTTAGGTAAGCATTCAGGATGCAGAGCCGTTAGAGCCAAATTGAATGAATGCGAACTTGATGTCAGTGATGAAGAGCTTATCGAAATCGTAAAACAAGTTAAAAAATCAAGGGAAGAAGGAAAATACATCAACGACCAAGTATTCAAGGATATTGTTAAAAAAATCAGTAAAAAGGAATAGATTAAGATGAATATTACTGAAAAGATATTATCTGCAAAAGCAGGTCACGAAGTAACACCCGGTGAAATAATCGAGATTCCGGTTGACCTTGCAATGTCACACGACGGAACATCCCCACCAGCCATTAAAACCTTTGAAAAAGTATCTGATAAAGTATGGGATCCTGAAAAAATAGCCATTATTTTTGATCACAACATCCCTGCAAATACAATCGGTTCGGCTGAATTTCAAAAGGTCTGTCGTGACTTCATCAAAACTCAAAACATTACCAAAAACTTCATTCATGGCGAAGGTATCTGCCACCAGGTTGTTCCTGAAATGGGATTGGTTGAGCCTGGAATGGTTGTTGTCGGTGCTGATTCCCATACATGCACTTATGGTGCATTCGGAGCATTTTCAACAGGTATGGGTGCAACTGACCTTGCAATGGTTTGGGCAACCGGCAAAACATGGTTTATGGTTCCTGAAGCTATAAGAATGGAAGTTGAAGGTGAATTGAATTCATATATAGCGCCAAAAGACATTATTCTAAACATCATCGGCGAAATTGGAATAGCCGGAGCAACCTATAAGACTGCGGAATTCTGCGGTGAAACCATAGAGAACATGGGCGTTGAAGGAAGAGCAACCATGTGCAATATGGCTATTGAAATGGGTGCTAAAAATGGAATAATGGAACCTAATCGCGAAGTTATCGATTATATTTGCCAAAGAACTGGCAAAAACGAATCTGAATTAAATATTGTAAAATCAGATGATGATGCAACTTACGCTCAGGAAATGCACTTTGACATTAATGATATGGAACCCCAAATCGCATGCCCAAATGATGTGGATAACGTTAAGGCAATATCCAAAATAGAAGGCACATCAATCGACCAATGCCTGATTGGTTCATGTACCAACGGCAGGCTTTCCGATTTAAAGGAAGCTGCAGAAATATTGGAAGGGGAAAAAATCAATGATTCCATTAGACTAATCATCCTGCCGGCTTCAAGAGAAATCTACAAGCAAGCAATGCATCTCGGTTATATTGACACGTTCATTGATGCCGGCGCCATTATCTGTAATCCTGGATGCGGTCCATGTCTTGGAGGACATATGGGAGTTTTATCCGAAGGAGAATCCTGTATTTCCACTACCAACAGAAACTTTAAAGGAAGAATGGGAGACCCTGCTTCTTCAGTATACTTGGCAAATTCAAAAGTGGTAGCTGCCTCAGCAATTACAGGAGTTATTACAAATCCTAAAGACTTATAAGTGATTCAAATGGTAAACGATAAAAACGAAGCAAACAAAAGACTCATTGAAAAAATGAATGACCTCGAAAAAGATTATGGTCAGACATTTTCAAATACCCAAAAAATTCTTTTAACAACTGACGGGTCCATTACCGCAATTCTGGATGTTTTGTATGGTAAAATTACTTTAGATACCCTGGACCAACATCTTGAAAATGCAGATGCTGAACATGCAAAACTGGTGAATGTTGAAGAGGGTGAGGAAATCAACTTCAGAGAAGTTATAATGCATAAGGAAGACCAACCTTTGATATATGCCATCTCACATGTTCCATTAGGCAGATGCTCCAAGGAAGTTTGTGCCGATTTGCTCAGAGCGGACATACCAATCGGCAGAATCTTAAAAAACTACCATATTGAATCCAGAAGAGAAGTGAAAAACATTTTCATTGAAAAGCCAAACGACACATTAAAAGAATTGTTTAACACAGATGAAGACTTCCTGGCTCGTGATTATGTTATCATCAACAACGGCGAAATTTTAATGTGGATTAAAGAGATGTTCCCGGTAAGCTATTTTGCAGAAATCTAGGTGTTGAAAATGGGTGTGAAATTAAAGGATATAATTGAACCTAAATCTATCAGCTTTAAAGATTTGGAAGGAAGAACTGTATCTATAGATGCATTTAACACTCTATACCAGTTCCTATCCACAATCAGACAAAGGGACGGCAGGCCCTTAACCGACGAAAACGGCAACATTACTTCTCACTTAAGCGGAATATTATACAGAAACTCTTCAATGATTGAAAAGGACATTAAGCCAATTTATATTTTTGACGGAAAAGCACCCGAACTCAAAAGCGAAACCCAGGCTAAAAGAAGAGAAGTCAGGGATGAAGCGGAAAAAATCTATAAGGATGCACTTGCCTCTGGAGATACTGAAAAAGCAAGAAAATTCGCAATGCGATCCAGCAAACTATCACCTGAGATAATTGAATCTTCTAAAAAACTATTAACATTGATGGGAATTCCTTATGTTGATGCTAAAGGGGAAGGTGAAGCTCAAGCAGCATATCTGGTATCAAAAGGAGATGCATATGCTGTGGCATCACAAGATTACGATTGCCTATTATTTGGAGCCAAAAGGGTTGTCAGAAACCTGGCAGTGAATTCCAATCTTGGAAATCTTGAATACTATGAACTGGACAGGGTTTTAAGAGAATTAAAGATAACAAGAGAAGAACTGATTGACATGGGAATATTAATTGGAACCGATTTTTGTGAAGGTTTAAAAGGTGTAGGTGCAAAAACCGCACTTAAACTAGCGCATAAAGGCCAATTAAAAGAAAAAATCGCCGAGCTTCAAAAGGAATCAACCCATGATTTGGATGAAGTAAGAGAGATTTTCCTAAACCACAACGTAAATACAGACTATAAAATTAAATGGGAAAAACCAAAGCAAGACAAAATAATTGAATTTTTATGCTATGAGCACGGATTTTCCGAAGACCGTGTAATCAAAGCATCAGATAAACTTAAAAATTTAAGTTCAAGTCAGGGAAGCCTTGACGCATGGTTTTAAAAAAAGTTTTTAGAAGAGATAATCTTCTAAAATCAAATTATTTTTCTTAAGAAACAATTAATATGGTGGGAAATCCTTGCCAAAAACTTTTTCAGCATATCTCATCGCCAAATGAACTTGGTCGGCATGATGAATCATCATTTCCTTTTCGAAATTCTCTCTTGAAGGAGAAATTAAAATCAGATTAAGCAGATCTTCATAAGTCTCAATGGCCAATTCTTTATTGAAATTATATTTTTCAATAATTTCCGGAGTTAATTTTTCAATGCAGGGAAATTCAAGTGTTTTGCAAACTGTTTCTGTTGAAAAATAAGTCATTCTGATTAACGGGGATACGGATGACACCAGAATATGATTTCCCAATTTAATGAGTGGTGGAATGCCTGTTTTTTTATACCTCTCAATAGAGGTTAATCTCTCATAATTCTTAAGATTATAACAATGAAGCTCAGTGTAAAAATCCGGCTGAAGATATTCGATTAAATCTAAAATTTTCAAGCCGATTCCGGATTCGTAAAATTCCTTTTTAATTGTTGAAACATAGGGTGTTCTATCAAAGTTATAGAAATAGAACTGTCCAGGCGACAAATCCTCTTCTTTGATTTTTTTCATGAATCTTATTGAGGTTAAGCCTTCATTGCCATGAACCCCGCCAACGAACAGCTTTGTTGGTCCATCACCATTATCAATGTATCTAAAATAAGACATAAAAATAAAGAAAGGAAGGAATTAGGTTCCTTCTTGCCAATTTGCCATGTAAGCTTTTTGTTTATCTGTTAATGAATCGATTTCAATTCCCATAGCTTTCAATTTCATGGTCGCTACATTGTAGTCGATTTCATCAGGGGCTTTGGTTACGCCAACAGGCAAATCGTTTTCCAGGATGTGTTTTGCGGATAATGCCTGTACTGCAAAACTCATGTCCATGATTTCAGCTGGGTGTCCTTGTCCGCGTGCTGCAGATAAGTTTACCAAACGGCCATCTGCTAAAAGATAAAGTTTGCGTCCGTCTTTGGTTGTGAATTCTTCAATGCTTTCACGCACTTCTTTTACTTCTGTTGAAATTGCTTCTAAGTCTGGTCTGTTGATTTCAACATTGAAGTGTCCTGAGTTTGCAAGCATACATCCATCTTTCATGTATTTGAAGTCGTCTCCACAGATAATGTCAGCATTACCTGTTACTGTAATGATTAAATCTGATTGTTTTACTGCTTCACGGATAGTCATTACACGGTAACCGTCCATTCTTGCTTCCAATGCTCTGATTGGATCCACTTCAGTTACGATAACATCAGCTCCAAGACCTGCTGCCCTTAAAGCTAGTCCGCGGCCGCACCAACCGTATCCGCATACGGTTACTGTTTTTCCTGCAATAACCATGTTGGTAGTTCCCATGATTGCATCGAAACTTGATTGACCAGTTCCGTAACGGTTGTCAAATAAGTATTTGGTATAAGCGTCATTTACAGCGATTACCGGGAATTTTAATGCGCCGTCAGCGTGCATTGCCTGTAATCTGTGAACACCAGTTGTGGTTTCTTCACATGCCCCTTTAATATGTTTTAACAATTCGGTTCTCTCATTATGTAAAACCATAATCATGTCTGCTCCGTCATCAATGATTATGTCAGGTTTGTGATCCAAGACCATATTAATTGTCTGGTAGTATTCTTCATCGTCCTGTTCTCTCCAACCGTAGACGTTTAATCCTAAATCAGCCGCTCCTGCAACTGCATCGTCATGTGTTGAAAGAGGATTGCATCCGGTCATCGCGACTTCTGCTCCACCGGCCATCAATGTTAAACCTAAATTAATTGTTTTAGGTTCCAAATGTAAACATGACCCGATAGTTATCCCTTTAAAAGGTTGGGTTTCCAAATATTCTTGTTTAATATGTTCCAAAACAGGCATGTGTTTTTGAACCCATTCAATTTTTCTAACTCCTTCAGGAGCTAGTGACATGTCTTTAACTTTACTCATAAATATTCACCATAAAAATTATAATAATATATTCTATCGTTTTGTAAGCTTTTAAAGTTAATGATTTAATTAAATTAAAAAAAAGTTGTCAAGTCAATTAAAAAAAAATGTAATAAAGATAGGTATGGCGGAGCCACCTAACTTCTTTTAATGCTGTATACCCCAACGAGAGCAGATACTGCTAATAATGCTAATATTGGGTTAGCTGTAGCATTTTTTTGTAATGTTCCAACAGCTGCTGTTGCATTTAGAGTGCTGTTGTTTGTTGTGTTTGTTGCGTTAGGGTTGAATGGGTGTTGTTCATCGTGGTTTGCATCTGGTGGGATAATGAATTTTGCAGGAGCGATGTCAGTGTCGTTAGTTACGTTGGTGGTGTTGGTGGTGTTTGTTGCGTTTAGGTCAATTTTGAGGTTTTCGTCTGTCATTACTTGATCTACATGTTCAGCAGCACATGCGGCACCTGCTGAAATGAGAACTAAAAATATTGCCGTTATTGATAAAATTTTGCCGTTGGTTTTCATTTTTTATTCCTCCGATATTATTAAATATAAGATTTATTTGAGTTCGAATAATCTGGAAAAATTAATTCATTTTTCCAAATTAATTGTCCTCGTACAGTTTAATTATATAAACAAGACAATATATAAAGCTTTTCGAGTGTAAGTGCCCACTTGCATCGATAAATACAAAAAAAACAAATAAATAACAAATATTATCAAAAAATAAACAACATAAAAGAGTCTTTAATATTTAAAAAGCTTTAAAGAAATTTAACTTTCAAAATTATGGATTCAAAATCTGGAAAGAATCATTAGCCTAAAAATCCCCTGAATTTTTTAAAGAGGATGCAAGATCATTAATGTTAAAAGAAGTTATTGAATCAAATTAAAGAAATGTAAAAAAAGAATAAAAAAAAGATAGGTAGGGTGAATCTACCTAACTTCTTTTAATGCTGTATGCACCGATGATAGCAGATACTGCTAATAATGCAAGGATTGGGTTACCAGTAGCGTGTTGTACTGGAGTTGTGTGTTGTACAGCTGCTTTAACAGTAGCATTGGTTGCGTTTGTTGTGTTTGTTGCGTTAGGGTTGAATGGGTGTTGTTCGTCATGGTTTGCATCTGGTGGGATGATGTATTTTGATGGAGCTACGTCGGTGTCGTTGGTTACGTTGGTTGTGTTGTTTACATCTGTTGCGTTTACGTCAGTTACTGGGGTTGCGTCGTCTACTTGTGCTACATGTTCAGCAGCGCATACTGATCCTGCTGAAATGAGAACTAAAAATATTGCCATTATTGATAAAATTTTGCTGTTGAGTTTCATTTTTGATTCCTCCGATATTATTAATGTAAGTTTAATTTGAGTTCAAAAAACCGGAAAACAAATTCAATTTTTTTCCGAATTAATTGTCCTCGTACAGTTTAATTATATAAACAAGATAGTATATAAAGTTTTTCGAGTGTAAGTGCCCACTTGCATCGATAAATACAAAAAAACAAATAAATAACAAATATTATCAAAAAATAAATAACATAAAAGAGCTATTAAATATTTAAAAAGTTTTAAAGAAATTTAACTTTCAAAATTATGAATTCAAAAACATGAATTTTAACAAATTAACATGGAATCTCACAGACTTCAAAGATCACTAGCAAAAAATCCCCCATTTTTTTAAGAGAGTACAAGTTTTAATCGCAAGCCATAATCATTATTGTTTCAGAAATTATTAATGTCAAAAAAAAAGTTAAATCGTTTTAAAAAAAAAAATGTAAAAAAAAGAATAAAAAAAAAGATAGGTAGGATGAATCTACCTAACTTCTTTTAATGCTGTATGCACCGATGATAGCAGATACTGCTAATAATGCAAGGATTGGGTTACCAGTAGCGTGTTGTACAGAGATTGTGTGTTGTACAGCTGCTTTAACAGTAGCATTGGTTGCGTTTGTTGTGTTTGTTGCGTTAGGGTTGAATGGGTGTTGTTCATCATGGTTTGCGTCAGGTGGGATGATGTATTTTGATGGAGCTACATCGGTGTCGTTGGTTACATTGGTTGTGTTGTTTACATCTGTTGCGTTTACGTCAGTTACTGGGGTTGCGTCATTTACTTCTGCTACATGTTCAGCAGCGCATACTGATCCTGCTGAAATGAGAACTAAAAATATTGCCATTATTGATAAGATTTTGCTGTTGAGTTTCATTTTTGATTCCTCCGATATTATTAATGTAAGTTTAATTTGAGTCCGAATAACTCGGAAAACAAATTCAATTTTTTTCCGAATTAATTGTCCTCGTACAGTTTAATTATATAAACAAGGCAGTATATAAAGTTTTTCGAGTGTAAGTGCCCACTTGCATCGTAAAAAATTAAAAAACGAATTATTAATAAGTTAAATTGAAAAATAAATATTTTAAAAGATTTATAAAATAAAATATAACTTTTAAAGGATTAGACAACAATCAGATCCAAAGCCCATTTAACAATTACCGACAATCAGCAACCCTCCAATTTTTTTAACAAGATGCAGTTTTAAATTTTTATAAAATGATTAATTTTACGGGAAAATGTCAAAAAAAGCAAAGCTTTAAATGTAATGATAAAATAATATATAATTGTTAGATGCCGGGGTGGCTCAGCTGGTTAGAGCGCACGGCTCATAGGGTAATAAAGCAGTGCTCTGACTTATTCCTGGGATACCGTGAGATCGCGGGTTCGAATCCCGCCCCCGGCATCCATATCCCAGGAATTTTCCATCTAAACTATTTTTTAAAGATATTTTTTTCAAAACATAATTATTTTATACTCGTTTTTAATAATATATCATTTGTTAAGCAATTGAGGTTTGAAAATGTTATATAACACACTTGGAAAAACAGGTCTTGAAGTATCAAGGCTCGGCTTTGGAACAATGAGGCTTCCAACAGTTAATTCCAACTCACAGATTAATGAAAAAGAAGCATCAGAAATGCTTAAATATGGAATTGAAAATGGAATTAATCTTATCGATACTGCATATCCCTACCATAACGATACATTGGAAGGCAGCGGAAACAGTGAAAGGTTCGTTGGAAAATTCTTAAAAGAAAATTCCCTAAGGGATGAAGTTCTGATTTCAACAAAATCCCCCTCATGGGCGATTGAAACCAAACAGGATTTCAACATGTATCTGGACGAGCAATTAGAAAAACTCCAGACAGACTATATCGATATTTACTTATTGCATTCACTTACCGTGCCCGATTGGGAAAAGGTGAAAAATCTTGATGTCCTGGACTTTTTAGATGATTGCCTTTCAAGCGGAAAGGTTAAGCATGTTGGATTTTCATCACATATTGAAGTGGACTACTTAATTGAGATTTTGGACGAATATTCTAAATGGGAAGTTGTTTTAACCCAAATGAATTATCTTGATGAGTATTACCAGTCAGGAGTGATGGGACTTAATTATCTAAAAGAAGTGAATGTCGGTAGCATGATTATGGAACCTCTCCGTGGAGGAAGATTGGTTCAAAACATACCGAAAGAGGTTCAGGAAATATGGGACATGGCTGAAACCAAAAGAACCCCTGTTGAATGGGCTTTGCAATATTTATGGAACCGGGATGATGTTGACTGTGTTTTAAGTGGGATGACAAGCCTGGAACAGGTAAAAGACAATGTCAGAATAGCTTCAACCGAAGACATCATTAGCGACTACGATCAGGAAATAATTAGGGAAGTTGCAAGAACCTATAGAACATTTATGGGAAATAGATGTACCAGATGCGGCTATTGTATGCCTTGTCCTCATGGCGTGGACATCATTAATTGCTTGACAGAATACAATATAGCGCATATGATGGGTGACCCTAAAGCCAGCGCAATGCAATATTTCACTCTGATTGATGATGATTCAAGAGCGGATAGCTGCATAGACTGTAAAGAGTGTCTTCCATTCTGTACTCAAATGTTGAACATACCGGAAGAACTTGTTAAAGTTCATGAATACTTTGGCAGTGAATTTGACCACTTTTAGGTGATGAAATGACAAACAACTTCGATGAAGAAACATATTGGCAAATAGCAACAAGACAAATGAGCATAGTAACAAAAGAAGAGCAGGAAAAATTCAGAAACGGGAAAATTACTGTCATCGGATGTGGCGGAATAGGTGGCCAGACCATCGAAATGCTTGCAAGAATGGGAATCGGCGAGCTGATTCTGGTTGATGAAGATGTGTTTGACTTGACCAACCTCAATAGGCAAAGCCTATCCTCTACAGAAACATTGGGCCTTGAAAAAAGTGAAGTCGCAAAGCAGAAAGTCGAATTGATCAATCCCCATGTTAAGGTAACCAATTATAATGCGCATGTTGATGAATCAAACATTGATGAAATAATCGGAGATTCCAATATCGTTATTGACGCTTTGGACAATATCCTGACAAGGGTTATCGTTTCAAGAAAGGCTAATGAGAAAAGAATCCCATACATTCACGGAGCAGTCCATGGAACTTTAGGCCAGGTTACCGTATTTTTGCCCAACACCAAAAGCTATGAAGAAATGTTCAACTTGCCTTCACTTGGAAAAGAGCTAACTGACGAGGTAATCGGTGAGCTTAAAAATGTGACTTCAGGCAAGCCTCCGGTTATTGGTCCTACTCCAAATATTGTATCATGTCTTGAAGCCATGGAAGCCTTTAAAATATTAACAGGCATTGGAAGAGTGACTGTTGCGCCGAAAATTTTAACATTCGATTTGTTGGATTTCAATTCATTTACAATAGAAGAAATTTAAACAACAAATCATTTATCTATTCTTTTTTTATAATCAATTGAACAAATTAATACTCTTTTTTTAATATATCCTCCAAAAATCAAACAAATATGCTAAAACATAGACATAAATCCAGTAAAATCAAAAGAATAGCTATATCTAACTATTTTTTCAAAATCTTTATATACTACAAAATTAAGATATAATTCTCATAGGAAACGCATTTCCGACTGTGTTTTAAACTCAATTTTATAATTAATGGAGCTTGATTTTAATGGGCGATATTCCTGAAGAAAAAATTAGAAGTATAGAAGAAAGAATGAAAGAGGATAATATCAAATTTATCCGTTTACAATTTGTTGATATAAATGGAACCGTAAAAAATATTGTCATCCCATTTAACGGTGAAGACATGGATGAGCTATTCAACGAAGGAATGTTATTCGATGGTTCATCAATCGCCGGATTTGTTGGAGTAAATGACAGTGACTTATTATTAAAACCGGATATCAACACTTACTCAAGACTTTCCTGGAGACCTGAAGAATCCGCAACCTGCAGATTCATTTGTGACATATGGACACATGAAAACAAACCGTTCATAGGAGACCCAAGAGGAGTGCTTAAAAAATCATTAGCTAAAATTGCTAAGATGGGCTTACAATATAATATTGGTCCAGAACCAGAATTCTTTATTGTAGATATTGATGAAAATGGATATCCTATGCCTTACGATGAAGCAGGATACTTTGATGTGGAACCTCTCGATAAGGGACCTGACTTTAGAAGAGAATTAACCTTAAACCTAGAGGATTTGGACTTTGAAGTAGAAGCTTCCCACCACGAAGTAGCTCCGGGTCAAAATGAAATCGCATTCAAATTTAAAGATGCATTAAAAACTGCAGATGCAGTAATTACATTTAAACAAGCTATCAAAGCAATCGTAGACAATATGGCTACCTTTGACCAATTGGATTATAGGGTAACATTCATGCCAAAACCATTCTTCGGCGTGAACGGTAGTGGAATGCACTGTCACCAGTCCGTATTTAAAGGAGATAAAAACCTATTTTACGACCCTGATTCCGAAACTGGACTTTCAAAAGATGCAATCTACTTCATAGGCGGATTGTTAAAACATGCCCCTGCACTTACAGCAATCACCAATCCTATTGTAAACTCATACAAACGTTTAGTGCCTGGCTATGAAGCACCTGTTTACAAGGCATATGGTCTTAGAAACAGAACCGCATTAATCAGAGTGCCTTCAGCCCGTGGTAAAGCAACCCGTATTGAATACAGATCACCTGACTCTGCATGTAACCCATATTTGGCATTTACCGTAATGCTTGAAGCAGGTATTGACGGTATTGTAAATAAAATTGATCCTGGTGACCCTGTTGAACTCGATATTTTCAAAATGAGTGAAGAAGAAAGAAAAGAACGTGGAATTGAAGTTTTACCTGCAAGTTTATGGGAAGCTTACCATTCCCTTGAAAAAGACCCACTCATATTAAATGCCCTAGGACCTCACGTAAGTGAAAAATTCCTTGAATTGAAATATCAGGAATGGGACGAATACAGAGTTCAAGTATTCGGATACGAACAAAGAAAATATTTAGATATCTAATCTAAATATTAATTTTTTATTTTTAAGTCTGTATTAATAGTGCGGAGATTTTTCATGCCAGAATCCGAACATAGAATGATTGAAATTCTAAGAATATTAAGTGAGCAAGATAAGCCTATAGGATCCAAATTAATAGCTGATGAGCTAAAAAACAAAGGTTTCAATTTAGGTGAGCGTGCAGTCAGATATCACATGCAAATTTTAGATGAAAAGGGTTATACCGAAAGGATGGGATATTCTGGAAGATGCATTACAACTCTTGGTCGCGAAAAATTAGAAAAGGGACTGATATATGACCAGGTCGATTTCATCTATTCAAAATTTGAAGAAATGATTTATTTGACTGACTTCAACTATATGAAACAAAATGGGAATGTAGTTGTCAATACATCAACCATTTATAATGAAGAATCGATTGATATAATTAAAAAGATTATTGAAAGTGGCTTTTCTGTTAGTCCTTATGTTAATTTAAATAGGGTTGGAAACGGAGACGAAATAGAAGTTACAACTTTATGCGGTACAACAATAGATGGAGTGCTGCTCAATGAGGGAATACCATCACAACCGCAATATGGAGGACTTCTGAAAATTGAAGATTCACAGCCGATTAAATTTACAGAATTGATATCATATAAAAAGACATCTATGACTCCCCTAGATGCATTTTCCACCCCAGGATTGACATCAATAATGGATGTTGTGGACACCGGAAGCGGAATAATCCCTGCAAACTTCAGATTGATACCTGGAATCGGAAGAGAAAAGGCAATAAGCATTATTAATAATCTTGACAAAATCGGAATTGGCGGAGTAATAGCCGTTTCTGATGAAGGTAAAGATATCTTAGGAATACCTGTCCCTAAAGGAATGGTTGGAATAGTCATTGTCGGTGGAACAAGCCCATTTTGTGCAGTTCAAGAAAAAGGACAAAAAATCGACATAAAAATAGCTGAAGAAATAAGAGACTTTAAAACATTGGCCCCAATAACTTCAAAGGTAAGGAACTCATTAAAACCTGTAACACATGACATTCAACCGAAAATATCATTTTTACTTTCAAAAACATGGAATCTGATACAGCAAGTTGACTTCAACATAGAAACCAGAAAAGGAGACATCATTTCTAACGTGTCCTATATAGACAAGGATGATTTGGATTCCGCATTAAACATAATGGAAGAAACATATATCTCAAGCCCTAAATACATCAATCCATACTATAAAATTATAAAACACCCAGATGACGATGATAAAATTGGAATTGCAACTATATGCAGCCTGAGTATTGATGGAATTTTAATAGACAATGGAATCATGAGCAATCCGAAATATGGAGGACTGCTTGAACTTACAGAACCTCCCCTATTTATTGAGCTGATTTCATACAACGGTTCAACAGAAGATCCTCACAACATATTCCTATCAAAAAACATGACATCAATAAGCAAAACAGGCAAGCCGCAAAAAATATTAGCTAGTTTTAAAGAAATTCCATACATATCCCGCGATTACAGCGTTCATCTTTTAGATATATTGAAGAATATTGGATTTTCAATTTATAAAATAGGAAAGCCAAGGGAATTGACCTACAATGCAAAAGCAGACAACTATAATTTTGGCGTTGTTACAGGAAGTGGTTTGAATTCAATTGGTGCTCTAAAAGAAAAAGGAATGGACGTGGAAATAAAGGCTATTGAAAAATTATTGCCTTTTGAAAAAATGGATAGACTGTAATTAAATTACAGTAACATCCACGCTTTCACCATTTTTCGGATAGTGGACAAATTCTATAATGTCCTCTTCAAACTCGTAGATATCGATTTCGACGGTTGAGCCAATTTGGCTTTCATCAAGGGAAACAAGCATCTTGAAACCTGGTTCTCCGAAATATTCTGAAAAATCAACGTTAAGAACTTCACCTTCAGCAAAAATCCTGTTGTATGAGATTTCGATTTTATCATGAATTTTTACATTTTCCTTTAAGTAACTTACTGCATCTTTGGTTGTTAATTCTAATTCTTTCATGATAATCAACTCCGATACATAATAATTAACTTCATCATATATAATTGTTTGTATTTTTACGAACAAATTTAATGATTTGTGGAAAATCCTAAAAAAAATAAATATGAAAAAAAGAGAGAAATTACAAAATTTCTATAATAATTTCTTTATCATCAGTAATATGGCGCATTTCAATTAAATCATCTGCAATTTCTTTGAAATCAACTTCAATAGCTTGATTTAAAATTTCACCATTCAACTGAAGACCAACCCTATAACCTTCTCCGGTCTGTTCATCTTCTTCAGTAAAACCTAGAACTTCACCTGGAGCAAAAATACGATTATAGGAAATTTCTAAAGTATCTCCAACTTCAACAACGTCCTTGACATAATCCAATGCTTCGTCAAATGTCATCTGAACTTCTTCTATCATATTACCACATCAAAATATTAAAAAAAAGAAAAGAGAGAGGAATTATAAATTCCTGTATTCTCTGATTGAAGTATATTCGTCGTCTAATTCGCCATATTCAGCTAATTTTTCTTTGTTAGCTTCAGCACCTAAGTAAAGGTTACCTTTACCGTTAAGACCAATATCTCCAGTATATTTAATATATTTACCTTCGAAAGTGATACCGTCTACTTCAGGATCTACAACAATACCGTCGAGAACGAATCCTTCGAGTAATCTTCCAAGGAATCCGTGGATAATGATGTTACCGTTTTTCATTTGTCCACCAGGCCAACGGTTTACGTCACCGTCGATTTCAATGATACCTTTAGTCATGTGAATACCAGCTAAGATATCACAGTTACCTTTAACGTGGATTTTACCACCGGTTAAACATTCACCACATTGTTTACCTGCGTTACCGCCGACAACAATTTCTCCACCGGTCATACCTCTCCATTCACCAATGTAAGAAGCACCAGTGAATTCTTTGGTATTTCCTTCAATTTCAAGGTATCCACCGGACATTTCTCTTCCAGCGTGAGCAGCTGCATCACCTTTAACAAGGATAGAACCGCCAGACATTTCTGCACCAACGTGTAAATCTACACTGCTGTTACATAAAATTTTACCGCCGCTCATTTTACAACCGATGTATTTAACTCTGTTTAAATCACCGTTGAGAATCATTTCAACGTCATCAGGTCCATTAGCTTCTCCTACTACAGTAATGTCGAAGAAATCTGTAATTGGGAATCTGGAGTTTCCGATAGGAACTTGATATTTTGCAAAATCTGCTTCAGTCCATGAATAAATTTCATCAGGAATTAATTCATCAAATTCTAAAGCGATTGAAGAAGTTTTTATTTGATCAAAAGTTATAGTTTTCAAATTAAACACCCCTATTTACCATCAACATCTATTCTAATTGGGTTAGATACGTAGTGGTCGTGTACTGGGTAATTTTCCCATTTAACTGAGTAGTATTGAGTAAAGAACGGCATGATGTTGTTGATAACTTTTTGTTCGTTTTGTTCCCATCCTTTTACGTTAACCCAAATGTTTTGACTTTCTTTAACTTTTACGATTTCTTTATCTTTCACTAAGATTTGACCATCTTTAATAGTGTATTCAGCAACATTGAAACCTTTTTCGATTTCAGCAGCTTGTCTGGATGGATCAATTTCATTAGGATTTATGTCATATACTGCAATGTCTGCTCTGTAACCAGGGGTGAGTGCACCTCTGTCAGTGAATCCGTAGATTCTAGCAGGAGCAGCTCTGGAAATAGTTGCAATTTCGTAGAAATCGTATTCTCTGTCGAGAGTTGGGAGAGTAGTTCTTCTTTGTGCCCATTTGTGGACTTCTCCGTTTTCCATCATTTCCATCCTTCTTTGGTTACTCATCAACCAGGAGATGATTCTAGGATATCTAGTGTATGGTCCTGCGTTAGGGTGGTCAGTAGTTAAACATACTTGCCATGGGTTTTCAATGCCTAAGAACAATTCAAGACCGATAGCCCATTGTAATGTGTTAACTGGGTTTTTACCTGAGTAAATACATGGAATGATACCTGCTGCGGTTTCACATTCAATATCTTTGTTGGTCCATTTGAGACCGGATAATTTGAATAAGTCGTATTCCATTGGAGCATCTGCAGTCATGGTTGTGGTTTCATCTAAGGTTACTTGACCTACGTCACAGGTTACATGTTTGTTTTTGTTAATGTAATCAGCGAGTTCTGGTGCTGCAGATCCTGCGTCTTTCCAGCTGTTACCAGTGTATGCGTGGAATTGTAAGTGACAAACGTGCATAACTTGGTCTCTTATTTCAGCTGCTTTGGAACCTTTTTTAACATCTTTAACAGCATCCATGGTTTCGAGAGTGGTAGTGTAGTTACCAGGGTGTCCTAAATCGTTAGGGTGAATGTGAATAGAGTGAGGTAAGTTCAACATTTCGTTAGCTTTTGCTAAAGCGATAACGACTTCTTTGGAAGTTACGTCAAAGTATGGTGCTTTATCATTTACACCGTGTACGTTCATACCCCATCCCCATGCTTCACTTCCACATGGGTTTACGATTTTAATTCCGTAACCTTTTGAGATTTTTAACCATGCAGATACAAATGCTGCAATGTCTTCAATATTGTTATCTTTTGCGTATTCCATTACAAACCAGTTGTTACCGAATAACGGCATAGCTGGAATATCAATCATTGGAATAGTTGCAATTTCTTCGTGAGTGTGTTTTGCTTCAAGAGGAGGCATAGCTGCTTCTACAACAGTACCGTAACCTAATCTTGAGTATCTGTAACCAGTTGCAGGACAACTTGGGATGGAGAAACCAGATTCAGACCTTAATACTTTGGTCTTTTGAGTAACACCTCTTCTGGAATCTTCAGGTCTGTATAATCTTCCTACTACTAATTTAGGACCTGCAACGTGTGCGTGAGGGTCAATACCTGCTGGCATGACTATTTTATCGGTAACGTCTAATACTTCAGCATCTGCAGAAACATCATCTACAATAATACCGTCTTTGAACATTACGTCCATCTTTTCCCCATTGACTTCATTAGCTGGGTCGTAGACAATACCATTTTTAAGAATATATTCCATTATATCACCTTTAGAGTGCGTTTGGATTTGGCACATATTTTGGAGCTACGTTTGGCTCTTCTCTGAGTTTCATTACTCTTTCTTTCAATTCACGGACAATCCATTCGTCGTCACGACAGGTTTCTGGTTTGTCGATAGCTTTCTTCATGTAGATAGGAACTCCATCCATACGATAACTGGTACCGGCACATTCTACACCGATGAATGAACCTGGCAATACTACGTCAGCAAGTTCGGTAGATGGACCCCAGTGGATATCGATTTGAATAACAGGAATGTTAGCTAAGTGTTGGTTTGCTCCGTTAGGGAAGTGAGCACCAGGGTCAGCTGCAATAACCATGAAACAGTCTGGTTCTTTCCTTACTAATAAATCGATAGTGTTGGTTTCACCCATCATATATCTTGGGTAACCTCTTGCATAGTCAACACCAAATGCAAATCCACATTCGAATGCCATGAAAATGTTGAAACCGTTTACGTTGAAGTGACCTCTCATTGGAGTAAGACCCCATTTACTGTATTTGTTTAAGTCTTGTACCATTTTAATTGCAATATCAATGTTTCTTTGTTTTGATAATGTGTGGGTTAAACCTAAACCGAAGAAGAGAACACCGAATTCAGCGTTTTTCATTTCTTCTGCTAATTCGTAAATGTCTTCTTTAGGAATTCCAGAAATTACGTCTTGGTATAATTCTTTTCCTCTTAATACAGCTCTAATAGCGTTGTAGAAACCGTAGTCACCGTTTTGTTCGAATCCAATCCATTTGTCAGAACATCTTGCAGTGTCTGAGAATTTTGGATCCATGGTAATAACGGTTCTGTCGAATCTTCCTCTTTGTCTGAAGTATCCACGGCAGAATACAGCGTATCTTGCCATGTGTCTTGGGTGAGAGTTCATAGCGTTACTTCCAGAGTATGCAATAACGTCAGCTCTGTTTTGAACTTCTCCTAAGGTTTGAATAGGGTAACCTGCGTTTTGTACAGCTTGGAGAGAAGGACCGTGACAGATAGTAGCTTGGTTGTCTAATACTGCACCGATGTATTCACCTAATGCTACTCCTTCTTTCATACATTCAGTAGAAGTTTCTGACCAACCGTAGAATACTGGTCTGATGGAATTAGCAATGTATTCAGCAGCTTTGTCTAAAGCGGTATCCCAGTCAACTTCTTTGAGTTCTCCGTTTTCATCCCTAATCATTGGAACAATTAATCTTTGATCCATATCTTCCATAATTTTACTTGCACCTAATCTGCATGCGTGTCTTACAGCAACTACATGACCGTTTTTGACTAAGTAGTCTAAGTCGTCACAGTTACAACCACAGAATGCACAGGTACAGTTTTCAACAATGTAATCATAATCAGTTACAGGTGGTTCATAAGTCATGGTCAATCAACTCCTCCCATTTACGTCCGTGATAAACAGGCAATTCACCTAAAGATTCCATGTTTTCAACAACATCGTCATCTTCTTCATCAACGTATTTTTTGTATACCCATCTCATTAAGTCAGCCATGAGTAATACTTTTCTATCAGTTTTTTCAACAGTACATCTAATACCTTTGTAAGTAGGGTCAGAGCAGCAGTAGGTATCGTGGCTTACGATAGTGTTAGCCCATGGACCTTTACAAATGAATACTGTTCCTTCGTGAGGTGCGTCTCTTGATACAGCACAGTTTACTACTACTTCACCGAAATCGGTTTTAACAAGTACGGTATCCCAGTTGTTTACACCTAATTTTGCCATGTCTCTAGGATCCATGTAACAAGTACCTGAAGCGTTTTTGTATTCTTCTTTTAAGGTGGATCCTCTTTTTTTACAAGCACCTTGATAGATGTCAGATCCGGTGTTTAACATACATTTGAGAACATCGGTTGTTCCTTCACCAGTGATTTTTACATCAGGTACTACAGGTTTTTCTAAATAAGTATTAGCATAATGCATATTGTAATCCCCCTATTCTAACCATATAGCATTTACTGGGCAGAACATTTGGCATGTTCCACATTTTTCACATTTTTCCGGACTGAAAAGTTTGATAAATCCGTTTTCTACCATCATAATAACTTCTTCAGTCTTTGCACCATTACCACCAGCATTTTCAGGACTGATAGCTGCATTAACAGGACATGCGATTACACAAATCCCGCATCCTAAACAATTATCTTGATTAACTTTAAGTTCCATCCAATCACCTAGTCTTTAATAGCGTCTAAAGCTTCTTTCCAAGTAGCGGAGTTAATAGGAGTGTGGTCAACTTCAGTTCTTGTTACGGTAATAGCTCCGTTAGGACATGCTTTTGCACATGCTTTACATTTTACACAGTAATCGCTGTTTGCAATAACGTGTTCCATTCTTGAACCAGGACCAGAAGATACAGGGAATGCTAAAGCGTTACATCCACAAATATCTACACAAGCTCCACAAGCTTGACATTTTTCGTCATCGATTTCAATAGAACCTTCAAATGGTTTTTTGTGTTTAGCTGCATCGGTTGGACAAACTCCTTCACACCATCCACAGAATACGCAGAGACTTGAGTCAATTACAGAGTTTCCAGTTACGACAGCTTTAGCAGGATCTAAATCATATTCACCATAACTGCATGCTCTACAAAGTGCTTTAATAGCGTTAGTAGGACAGGATTTTTTACATACTAAACAGTATACACATTTATCTTTGTCAATGACAATAGATTCTTCTCCGGTTTCTTTGTCCACGACGATTGCTTCTGCAGGACATAATTCTTCACAAATGCCACAGTAAATACATTCATTATCATCTACTTCGATTTCACCAGTCACTAAATCAGCACGGTCTGGTAAAATTCTTTCAATGACAATTGCATCACGAGGACATGCGATTTCACATCTTTTACAGTAAATACATTCATCATCATCAATTTCTGAGAAAGCGTTATAATGAGGATATGCTTCAATTTCTTTGATTGGTACGCCGTCAATAGTTAATACTAACGCATCAACAGGACATAAACCACTGCACATACCACATAATACACATTTACTTTCGTCAATGCTTACTCTTTGAACATCAAATTCGTCTTTGAAGTTTTGAGCAATCTTTTCATGACCACTGAAGTAGATGTCGTTTGAGATTCTGTGACGTGCGTCTACAGCAATTGCGTTTAAGGTAATTGCTTCGACAGGACAAGTTGATTCACAAATCCCACAACCTAAACAAGTAGGGTCATTGAAAGACAATTTTCTAACTTCTTCAGCATCTCTTGTGATGTCAAAGTTGTTGTCTTGAACCTCTTTTAAATTTCTAATCATATTCAATCTCCAAAATTTTTATAGAACTTGTTGGGCAGTCTTCACTACATAGCTCACAACCACAACATTGTATGGAGTCTGCATGGGCTTTCAATGATTCTAATTCAATAGCTTTCATTGTACATGCATTTACACATAAGCCGCAACCAATACAAGAATCTTCTATAATTACTTCGAAATCTCTTTCTCTGCAAATATTCACAATTTTTCGACTCTGTTCTGGTTCGTCAAATATCGCCTCGGTCATTCTTAAGAAATCTCTGGGAGATAAGTCAATGATAGTCCTTGCAACATCAATTGAATTCCATGAAAGGTTTCTGCCATTCAAATAATGTGATATTGTGGATCTATCAACGCCCAACTCGTCAGCAATTGCTTGATGACTTTTCCCAGCATCCTTCAACTTGACCGCAGCCAAATATTTAAGACCAGATGCAATATGTTTCGGCATTTTAACCACCAATGTGTAATGATATCACATATGTTTACTTATATAAATATAGTTGCCTACTAGAATTAAATAGAAAGATTTATATACTACTGTGGGAATACTACACAAAAAATTTTTTAAAAATCAATTAAAATTATTTAATTTTAAAAATAATGTTAAATATTAATTGAATCAAATAAAATAACCTTAAATAAAAATATTTTATTCAATAAATCATTTTTATATCTTAAATCATTGAAAAAATGAAAATTTTACTTAAAATTTTTAATACGAATTTAGTCAAAAAGTATTACAAAATCTCAAAAAATTTGTTTTATTTTTTTGGTTAACCTAAAATGTGTAGTAACTACACATAAATTTGAGAAAAATTTCCGAAAAAATGAAAAAAAGTGGTTATATGGTGACAGTTATTATTGGTGAACTTGAAATACTATTTTCCAACAAGAAGTGAATCCAAAATTTCACTCCAGGCTCTGGAATTAATATTGTTTAATTTCATAGCTGTTCTTGAAACAACTCTGATATTTTGTGGACATGCAGTTACACAAGCCCCGCATAAATTACAGAAGTCCAAATTAGTAAATGCTTTTCCGTCAACGATTTCAACGGCATTACATGGACATACATCCTGACATGCATGGCAAGATTCGCCTTTACAGATTTTTTCCTCTTCTTCAATTTCATTTAGTTCTAATGTACCTTCAAATGGTTTGGTAATTGTAATCGCATCTTTAGGACAAATTTCAGAACACCATGAACAGCTTACGCATGAATTTTCAATGATGAATGTTTCACCAGTGACTTCCGGAACTTCAATATCATCTGCATACATACATGTTGAACAGACTTCTCTGATTGCATTTTCAGGACATACCCTTTTACAGATTCCGCAGAAAATACATTTGGATAAATCCACTTCAATTGAATTATTTAAAACATCATTGCTTGCTGTAGGAACATTTTTAACAGTTATAGCTCCTGCAGGACATAAATCAGCACAGAATGAACAGAAGATACATTTTTCATCATCAATGCTTATTTCTCCTCTTACTAATGCAGAACGTTCAGGAAGTTCTCTTTTGAAAATAATTGAATCTTGAGGACAAACCTCATAGCATCTGCCACAGTAAATACAATCTTCATCATCAACAGTTGATTCAACATCCCATTCAGGATAAATATCCAATTCTTTAATGTTTACATCATCAATTGATAAATCTAAGGCATTGAATGGACATGCTACAGAACATAAACCGCAAAATGCACATGAATTTTCATTAACGGATACCAAATCCATTTCTATTAATCCTCGTGCAATAGGTACGGTAGGTCCCAATCTCAATGAATCGGTTGGACAGACTTCGGTACAGATCCCACAACCAACACAATTTTGATCTTTGTAGGACAATACCCTGTGTTCACTACCATCTCTTTCTATATTAAACATAATACTCCTCTCTTACGCTTTTGAAATTGCTTGATTTGGACAATTCTGAATGCATAAATCGCAATCATCACATTTTTCAGGGACAATAGTCACATCACCATTTTCCTCAATAAGTGCTCCTTGTTCGCAAATTTTTACGCATAATCCTTGTACTGGACAATTTTCAATGTGTCCACAAGCTTCTGAATCAATTTTTACTGCCATATTTACTACCTCTCAAAATATTTATAGCTAAGCCAATTAAGATTTTTATCGAATTGTACATATAAACATATCGATTATTTTTTCCTAATTTCGAAAAATTGGCGATTTTTAAGATTTAGGATAACCTAATTTAAGTTTTCCACAATCTATATTAAAAATAAGTAGGTTTAAAGATTTTTTTAAAAAAATTAAATTTATACATATTTATTTGACATGATTCATACCCTATGAAAATTATATTTTAATAACTGGCAGCAAGGCTTCAAGTTAAAATAAAATCCATAAAATACGCATAGTATTGAAAGAAATGAAGAAATTTAAACAGATAAAAAAACGTTATTTTATGTGTAGTAACTACACATAAATGTAAAGAATATAAGACATTTCCAAAATGAGTGTAGTGACAACACCATACATCAAAAAAATATAATTAATACAAAAACCTATATTAAAGTATAAGGGGATTTGAAATGAAAATAGTTTCTATAGTCGGGAGAAAAAATACTGGAAAAACTTCACTGACAGTAAAAATCATTGAAGAGTTAACAAAAAGAGGTTATAACGTAGCCTCCATCAAGCATTCGCACCACTCAATTGAGATGGATAAAGAAAATACTGATACCTGGAAACATAAGCAGGCCGGTGCGAACTTGGTAGTGGGTGTCGGATCAACCACATTCTTCAATGTCCGACAGGAAATGGATCTGAACAGGATACTATTTTTGATAAAGCACATGGATGAATTTGACTTTGTAATTGTCGAAGGCTACAAAAAATACAACTATCCGAAAATCATTACCTCCCCTAATGTAAGAGATGAATACACAATAAAAGAAGTTGATTCATTTACAATTGATGAGCAAGGCGTTAGCGAACTGGCAGACCTCATCGAAGAGAGAGGCCACGACATTGTAGACACCTTATTTGCAAAGAACTGCGGATTCAATAATGGTGAGGCAATAGCCAAGGAAATTCGTCAAGGAAATCTAAGTGTGGGTGATCTGGATAATGTGCATAGCTATCTGTCAATAGACGGCAAGGTAGTCGGAATGAACAGGTTTGTAAGCGATTATCTAAAACAGAGCGTAATTGGAGTAATCAGCACACTAAACCTCGAAGACTATGGTGTTGAAGATATCGGAAAAATAGAGCTGGTAATTCCTAACGATGAAACAGCGAAAAATCCAAGTGATGCAGAATGCAGCATTCTAATCAATGATGAGGACCTTGAAATCAACGAATTTACAAAAACCATTGTTGCAAATTCAATTAAAGGAATGGTTAACTCAATCAAGACCGAAGATGATGTTAAAACCATAGCCATTGAAATAACAGACATTGAAGATGAATTGACTAATGCAAATATCATGCTTAAAACCAATAATCATGACGTTAAACTGAATGAGTTTACCCAAGGAATCCTGAAAGAGACAATTTATGCAATTGTCAATTCCCTGAAAATCGACTCAGAGATTAAAAAAATTACAATCAAAGTGGAAGAATGATACTATGATGGAAAATGTTGTTAAGGATAAATACGAAAGACCGATTCTTTCACTGAGAATCACACTGACAAACAGATGTAATGTTAATTGTCTATACTGCCATCACGACGGAATGGTCAAATCCAAAGATGAAATGACCGCTGATGAGGTGTATACAATCTGTAAAGTGGCCAAAAAGATTGGTGTTAGAAAAATCAGGCTTTCAGGTGGAGAACCATTGCTTAAAAAGGATATTGTCGAAACCGTGAGAAAAATCAGCAGCCTCGACTTTAAGGATATTTCCATGACCACCAACGGAACACTTTTGGAAAAATACGCGCAGGATTTAAAGGATGCTGGTCTTGACCGTGTAAATGTAAGCCTTGATACCCTCAACCGCGAAACATTCGAATTCATCACAAAAAAGGACTATCTTGAAGATGCCAAAAGAGGAATTTTGAAGGCCGTTGAAGTTGGACTGTACCCTGTTAAAATCAATATGGTCATCATGAAGGACATCAATCAGGATGAAATCGATGAGATGTTCAAATTCTGCAAAAAGCACGACATTGTCCTTCAGCTCATCGAACTTATTGAAAGCGAAAACTGTGACGACGACAAATTCAGCGCAGACTATCATTATAAGCTAGATGACATTGAAAAAGAGTTGGCTGATATAGCTGATGACGTGCGTGAACGTGAATTTATGCAAGGACGTAAAAAATATTACATAGACGGTGGAGAAATCGAGGTAGTTAAGCCAGTTGATAACTCTACCTTTTGCGCAAATTGCTCCAGATTAAGGATAACTCCTGATGGTAAAATCAAACCATGCCTTCTAAGAAACGACAATCTGGTTGAATTGATTTCACATGTCAGAAACGGTGCAAGCGAAGATGAACTGGAAGAGATTTTCATAACCGGCATCAACAACCGCGAACCGTTCAACAAATAATTTATTCTTTTAGGAATTTTCATTTTGGGAATTCAATGTATTATAATAATACCCTTTTTTAGCTAGCAGCTCTTCATGGTTTCCCTGCTCAATCACACCGCCTCGTCCGAGCACAATGATTTTATCTGCATTTCTGATGGTTGATAACCTATGCGCTATGATAAAGCTGGTCTTATTTTCCATCAATTTGTCCAGGGATTGCTGAATCAATAACTCTGTCCTTGTATCAACATTGGATGTGGCTTCGTCAAGAACCAAAATCTCCTTTTGAGAAATAATTGCCCTTGCAATTGTCAGAAGTTGTCTTTGACCTTGAGAAAGACTATCCCCCGCCTCATTCAATAGAGTTTTATACCCGTCAGGGAACTTTCTGATAAAATCATCTGTGTTGGCCTGCTTTGATGCAGTTATAATCTCATCATCTGATGCATCCAAATTGCCGTATCGGATGTTTTCTTCAATGGTATCTGAAAATAGCCAAGACTCCTGCAATACCATTCCCATAAATGACCTTAACGAGTGTTTATCATATTCGTTGATGTTTACTCCATCAATCGTTATTTCACCGGAATCGATGTCATAAAGCCTCATAAGCAATTTGATAAGGGTTGTTTTTCCGGATCCTGTCTCGCCGATGATGCTTATCTTTTCACCTTTTTTAACTGTTAAATTGAAATTGTCTATGATTTTTTTGTCTTCAGTGTAACCGAAACTGACATTTTCGAATTTTATCTCGTCATTGAAAGATTTAAGCTCCTTACCGGATGGATTTTCCTCTTCTTCCATCTCTAAAAAGGTAAAAATTCTATCTGCAGCCACCATGCCTGCTTGAAGTTGAGGTAACAGTTTTGTAACATCTTTAAGAGGAGTGTTGAAATTTTTTAAATATTCAATGAATGTCAAGATTCTGCCAACGGACATTGCACCTTGAATAACTAGGATTCCTCCGATAATTGCAACCAAAACATATCCTAAATTAGAACTTAGATCCATGATTGGATAGTTTGTGGCAGAAATGAATTTAAATTTCCATTCCTGATTATTCCATTCTCCTACATTACCAATAAATTCTTCTAATGCCTGTTCTTCATAATTTAGTGAGCGTATCACTTCCTGCCCACTGAATATTTCTTCAATCTGTTCCGTTGCAGTGGTCTGAACAGCTATTTGTTTATTGAAATATCTTTTGGAAAATCTTTGCAGTATTAGAATAACGACCAAAGTCAATAGAACTACAAGAATGATGACCCCGGTCATCGAAATGTTAATGGTTAACATGACTACCAATGTGAATATTACTGTAATGAGAGAAGATGTGAGTTTTGAAAATGATGAGACAAATGCCTCTCTTAGAAAGTCCATTTCATTTGAAAATAGTGATATTACACTTCCTTTTTCTTTTTCATCAATGGAACTCATTGGCAGGGATAAAATCTTAGTAATTATCCTTTCTCTTAATGTATAAAGAATGTCTGTTGTTACTTTACTTGTATAATATTCATATAAGTATGAAAATACGTTGCCGATGAAATATAAAGTTCCTATAATAAATAAAGTATAGTATAATTTAGGAAAATCGATTGTTCCGCTGTGGTCAATTATTCTGGCTGAACCTTCAATGACTATGTTGATTGCATCCCCTAACAGTATAGGAGCTATAACGGCGCAAATAATGGATAATATTGCACAAATGCCTGTAAAAATGAATGCTGCAGTATGCATTCTCATTAAACGAAAGATAATTTTATTAATTTTTCTAAGCCCTAATTTATTTTCTTGTGAACCCATCATATCCCCTCGTTTAATGTTTCGGTTTGGCTTTTTACTATTTCCCTATAGATTTCACAACTTTCGGTTAATCTGTTGTGGGTTCCCCTATCGATTATCTGTCCGTTGTCCAGCACCAGTATCTCATCAGCATCTTTTATGGTTGAAATTCTTTGGGATACTATTAGAATTGAAGAGTCTCCCATTTCTTTCAGATTGTCCCTTATTGCTTTTTCGGTACTCATATCCAAAGCTGAAAATGGATCATCGAATATGTAGAAATCAGCATCCTTTAAAATTGATCTGGCAATGGATAAACGTTGTTTCTGTCCGCCAGAGAAGTTTGAACCTTCGTGCAACACTTCATCCTCTAAACTGTCTATAAAGTTCACATTAGCCCTGCTTAATGCATGTTTAATATTTTCGTCACTTGCATCTGCGTCAATAATTGTCATGTTGGACCTCACTGTTCCTTTGAACAAGTGGGCCTTTTGTGGAGTTAAGCTTATCCTTTCCCTTAAAGTTTTCAGTTTAAGGTTTTTTATGTTTTCTCCATTTATCAGTATTTCACCCGCAGAAGGGTCCTGAAGACGAGGTATTAGATTTAGGATTGTGGATTTGCCACTGCCAATACCTCCAATTATTGCCACGGTTTTTCCCGGCTCTAATTTAAAATTAATATTTGTCAATACGTCCTTTTCACTTTTAGGATATTGAAAAGAAACATTCTTAAATTCGATTGTGGACCTTCCTTCATCAATTGTCTCAATTTCCCCATCAACAATGTTTAATTCTGTATTCAGTATTTCTTTCACACGATTGATGGAAACAAGTAAATCTGGAAGATATGTAAAGAATGTTGCAACCATTAGAACAGCAGCTACAATTTGGCTTGCATATTGAATAAATGCAAGCAAATCACCAGTTAGAATTGTTCCGGATCCTATTTGATGGGATCCGAAGTAAAGTATTGAGACAATCATGATTGATGAATGCAATGCCATTGCCGGATTCATTAATAGAGTTGTTTTCTTAATGAAATATCTTGTCTCTTTGAATTCGTCATTTATATCTTTAAATTTTTTTGATTCATAGTCCTGTCTGACAAATGTTTTAATAACCGCCATGCCCGTAATGATTTCACTAACCCTTTTATTGATATCGTCGAGCAGTTCTTGCATCCTACCCATTTTAGGCAGGGCTTTCCTTAAAAGCATATACATGAAAAAGAGAATAATAATCAATATCATTACTATAATCCAGTATAAGTCTGTTCCCAGTTGGATTGTTTTTATAACGCCCCCAATTGCCATGACCGGCGCGAATACAATCACATCCAATATCCACCATAAAATCGATTGGATATATGACACATCATTTGTTGTTCGAGTAATCAATGAAGCTTTTGGTATGTCATTGAGCTCATGGTTTGAAAATTTCAAAATTTTTGAAAAAAGGATTATTCTTAAGTCTTGTGCAAATTCTGATGCGACCCTATTTGAAAAAAAGTAAACAATTATCCCAAGACTTGTAACAAGAATAGTAAGTGTTATCATTGCTGTTCCTGCACTGTAAATGTATGCCATGTCCGCATTTGCAATACCAATATCCACAATGTTTGCAGTATATTCCGGCAACCTTAATGTGAAGTATGCTTCAAGAACCAGCAATATTATTATAAGGATTATCGTTTTAATATTCTTTCTCAATGGCGACAATAAACTGACCATATTATTTAATTTTTATTTTTTCATTAATAAATATTTAATAAAAAAATAATTAACAACTTATTTTCTATCCAATTAACAAGTATATTATTAGTTATATCTGTAAATGTTCAAAAAATGTTACATTCTTATTTTGAATATAACACTGTTAAGTTAAGAGGGATAAAAAAAAGAAAAAATTGGATATAAGGATAAAACCTTATAACCATTTAGCTTTGGATACGTGATCAGTGAATGGAATTGGATCGTCAGTGACCATACCTGGGATGTATCCGTAGATTTCTCTTACTTTGTTGTTTACGGTACTCCATACTTTAGCTACAGGGATTTCACATGGACATACATCGGAACATTGACCACAGTTAGTACATGCGTCAACCATGTGCACCATACGTGTTAAGTGGAAGAATGGAGCAGCAGGAGTGTATCCACCAGGAACCCATTCAGGACCTTCAGCTTCGAGACAGCAGTCTTCACAGAAACATAATGGACATGCTTCACGACATCCGTAACATTTCATACATTTGGAGAATTCATCTTCGTATTGGTAGAATACATCAATGATGTCTCCGGTAGTGCCTGCGTAATCAACATCTTTTTTAGCTTGGGATTCTTTAAGCATAAAGTTGTTGATGTTTTCCCTGATTTTGATACCTTTTTCGATAGGTTCTTCGGTTGCGATTAAGCCAGCTTCAATAACTTTATCCAATATTTCAGCACCTTTGTCTGAAAATACTTCAACGAAAGTAGCTTTTCCTGCTAAAGGACCGATAACTCCCCAGTTACCTAAAGCTAAGTCGGCATTGGATGGGATTTTGAGGTTACATCTTTGACAGTTTTCTCTTCTTCCCATACCTTGTTCTTCTAATTCATCGATTTTGAAACCTTTTTCACCATCAGCTGTTTCCATGATGAGTTTTCCTTTTGAGATTTCTTCTTTGATAACGTCTTTAGGATCTAATTCGTATACATCTCTAATCATGTTCATAGTTGGAACAGGTGACATTGTTCCACCACAGTTAACACCGATCATAATTACGTTTTCTTCGATGATTTTGCCTTTTTTCATTAATTCTCTGATGGTCATTGCATCACATGGTTTACATGCGACAGCAAGTTTCATGTATCTTGCACCATCTAAGTATTTGGATACAAATTTAGCTATGTTTAAAGTACCACAGTGAATTGAACCAGCGGTTTTGATTACATCAGCTGGGTCAGTTACAAGAGTTGGAACACCATCGTAAATATCGTGACCTTCGGTTACACCTACAACACCGTCAACGATACCTTCTTCTAATAAGTATTTCATGATAGTAGTTACTACTCCACCGTATTCACCTTTTTCTTTGATATCTTCAATAGCAGAGTATGCGTAGTACATATCGTTAATTTTTGCGCTCATTTAAATCTACTCCTCATTTATTTACCTACTTTTACGGTGGTAGTTGCCATGTTTTCAGCTTTAATTTCTGTGTCAGTACCTTCTTTGTAGACTTCTCCTTTCATTTCAACAACTTCAGGGAGTTTTTCTACTTGGATAGCACAAGCTTTTAATTCAACCATTTTAGATTTAGGGTCGAATGAATCGGAGTTGGTTAATACATTTGCAGCACATTCTACGAAGTGCATTGGAATGTTTACAATACCTTCTCTGATGTCGTCAGTTACACGAGCAGGAATTGCGATTTCTCCTCTTCTTGAGAAAGCTCTTACAACTTCACCATTTAAAATTCCTCTTGCTTCAGCATCTTTACTGTTGATTTCGATGAATCCAGTTTTAACTTCGTTGGATAATGTTTCACATCTTCTGGTCATTGCAGCGTGATAGTGGAACAAGATTCTTGTAGTGGTTAATAATAATGGGTATTCATCATCTACGGTTTCAACAGGTCCTTTGTGTTCTAATGCTTGGAAGACACCTAAACCATCAGGGTGTGCGAATTTTTCTTTGTGCATTAATGGTTGACATGGGTCATCTTCGGAAGGACAAGGCCAGTGAAGTGCTTCAGGAGTGTCTAATCTTTCACGGTTCATACCTGCCATGATAGGAGCACATTCTCTGATTTCTTCAAAGATTTCTTCAGCAGATTCGTAGTGGAATAATGGTCTTGGTACGCCCATTCTGACTGCGATTTCTTCCATGATTTTCCAATCTAACCATGCGCCTTCAGGAGGTTCTTGTGCTTTGTGTAAGCATTGTACTCTTCTTTCACCACTGGTGAAGGTACCTTCTTGTTCACCCCAACCTGCTGCAGGTAATACAACATCAGCACATTGTGCGGTATCAGTTAAGAAACATTCTTGTACAACTAACATTTCTAAGTTTTCAAGTGCTTCTTTGGTGTGTTGTACGTCTGCGTCAGAGAGAACTGGGTCTTCCCCGTGGATGTATAATACTTTTAAGTCACCAGCGTGAGCAGCGTTCATCATTTCTACTAAGGTTAAACCAGGAGTGGTTGGTAAGTTTACTTCGTAACCTTCTCCACTGTAGTAGTCGTTGAACCATGCGGTAGTTTCTGGGTCTTTAACTTTTCTGTAACCTACGTAATCGGAAGGTAATGCACCCATATCACAAGCACCTTGTACGTTGTTTTGTCCTCTTAATGGGTTTACACCAGTACCTTGTTTACCAATGTTACCAGTTAACATTGCGAGGTTTGCAGTGGACATAACGTTGTCAGCACCGTGAGAGTGTTCAGTAATACCTAATGAGTATACAATAGCAGCTTTGTCAGCAGATGCGTATTCAATAGCTAAGTGTTCGATTACTTCAGGTTTGATACCGGTAATTTCAGAAGCCATTTCTAAAGTGTATTTTTGAACAACTTCTTTCATTTCTTCGTAACCTTTGGTTCTGTTAGCGATAAACTCATCATCTTGCAAGTCATTGTCGATGATGACTTTAATCATAGCATTCATTAAAGCTACGTCAGTACCAGTTTCAAATTGTACATATTCATCTGCGATTTTAGCAGTAGGAGTAAATCTTGGGTCTAATACAACTAATTTAGCACCGTTTTGTTTAGCTTGAATCATTTTACGTCCAAACAATGGGTGTGCTTCCATGTTGTTTGATCCAATACAGAAAATGTAGTCAGCTTCTTTAATACTGTCGAATCCGTTGGTCATAGCACCTGATCCGAAAGTGGTAGCTAAACCTGCTACGGTAGGACCGTGACAGATACGTGCACAGTGGTCTACGTTTTGAGTACCACAAGCTACTCTTGCTAATTTTTGAGTGATGTAAATGTTTTCGTTAGGTGAACGAGCACATGCGTAGAATCCAACTTTGTTTGGATCTTCGTCAGATACTTCTTTGAGTTTGTTAGCAACTAAGTCTAATGCTTCATCCCAAGAAGCTTCTCTAAATTCACCGTTTTCTTTTATTAAAGGAGTAGTTAATCTGTCTTCCCTATTAATAAATTGGTATCCAAAGTTTCCTTTTGGACATACTTTACCCTCGTTTACAGGGTGTCTTTTTAAAGGTTCTACACCAACAATTTTTCCGTCTTTAACAACGAAGTTGAGTCCACAACCAGTACCACAGTACGGACAGATTGTTGGTACATATTTTATCTCAACCATTTTATAATCTCCAAAATATATATTTTATAAAATAATTTAAAAAAAGAAGCTTTAAAAGCTTCTTATTGTTTAAAATTTACTAGCTTATTCTTTGAGGAAAGTGTACCAGTAGATACATGCTACAAAGACTGCTCCACCGATGATGTTACCGATAGTTACAGGGATTAAGTTATTAATAATGATAGTACCCCAGTTAACACCTTCAGCACCTAAGAACATACCTAATGGTATGAAGAACATGTTTGCAACACTGTGCTCAAATCCGATACATACAAACGCCATGATTGGGAACCAGATTCCCACGATTTTACCGATGACATCGTCGGATGCGTTAGCTAACCATACAGCTAAACATACAAGCCAGTTACAACCAATACCCTTAATCATTGCAGTTAAGAATGGCATTGTAACTTTACCTTCTGCTACAGAAATAGCTTTAGCAGAAATAGCGTATGCTGGTGCGGATGCGTCAGTAGGACAAATACCGCCCATGAAAGCGAGAACGTAAGCAACGAATAATGCACCTACAAAGTTGAATACCCAACTGAGTGCCCAATTTTTAGCGAGACCGCCAACAGTAGCGGAACCGTCTAATACACCGAGAGTCATGAACATTACATTTCCAGTGAACAATTCAGATCCTGCGATTACAACAATAATCAAACCTACAGGGAACACTGCACCGAAAACAAATTTTTCTAAACCGATTGGAGCGCCTGCTTTTAACATACCTGCGCTTGCAACAACAGCTAATAAACCACCAAATGCAATATAAGCTCCTGCTAAGAAGGAGAGCAATATTACATTAACAATATTTGCAGAGTTTTTTGCTCCAGCAGTACCGGAAATTGCTTTTGCGGTTTCTACTGGACTTTTAAAAGATGAACTCATATTATCAACCTCTTTATTCCCTTTAAATTAAATTTTTTATAATACTAATGAATTCCACAATTTAAGATTTTCAAAGTATTATGATAATATATTAGTTGTTTATATATAAAAAGGATTTGTTATTAGGACGTAAAAGAAATATTTAAATAGTACGAGGAAATAAAATTAAACTTAATGATAAATCATGATGAATAGTTTTAATATCGTGATATTCTTCTTTTTTTAACCAAAATATAATTTAAAGATTTTAATTTTCACAAAATCATTGTAAAAATCGTTAATATTGAAAATAGATTAATTTTAGCGAGAATTATGCAATTTGTTGTAAAAACAGCTGATTAAATTTTTTTCGAATTACATGAATTAATTCACATCATGAAAAAAAATAAGAGGATAAAATTAGAAAAGTTAACCCGATGCCATGACCAATTCACCGGTCCTAGGGTCTTCGTAAACTTTTCCAACTTCCCTAAATCCACTATCTTCAAGCCCGCCAGCATCCGTATAATTTTGATTGAACGTATCTGCTGTTGAAACATCCTGTGTTTTAGGAGATTCTGAAATTAAATCGGGATTAGCTGATAAGGCCATTATGGCAAAAATTAAAAATCCCAATGCCAAAACAAGCATGGCATCAGAAAGGTTATTTAAACCGCTCATAGGGTCATCATCAGCAGATTCAGAAATCCTTCTTCTTTTCCTAAGCATTATTTCACCATTTGTTTAAAGTCTCTAACTCCGCTTCGGCAATAGTTTCCACATTAATCAGATCTGATTCATACCACTGCTTTTTATATTTAGAAATCAGGTATGATAATGCACCGACCGATAAACCTGTGACAGTAGTATCGAAAGCAATTGTTAAAGCTTGCGCAAGTACAGATATATCCCCTGTGCCCAATGATGCCAGACCAGGCCCTAATGGAATTAAAGTTCCTAAAAGACCTAAAATTGGACCGACTTTAATCAGGATATCTGTTTTATTGGTTTTTTTAATAAGTCTTGTTTCTTCACTGGAAATCAATTCACTGGCTAATGCTTTTCTTGCATCACTGCCAATATCATGATTATTAGCTATTCTAACTAAAATTTCCTTCTGGTAATCAAATAGATTGCTTTTTTCAATCACGCTTTTCATCTCAGAAACATTATTTGAAAAAGAAACCTTTCTTATTAAGTCCTCCAATTCTTTGGAACTAATCGGTTTTCTTGATATATACTCATTAATGACCCCTCCAAAAGAAAGAATAACGATAATTACTGAAATAACCAGCAAAATAATAACAGGTGTCAGCAGACTTTCTGAAAGGATATGAATTAATGAAGTCAGTGTTTCAGTACCTTGAATTATCATGAATTTCCTCCATTCTCATTTAAAACCACGCCTATGACCATGATGATTGCAACGGCTATAATCATGTATATTATCTGATATGTCGGAGTTAAAATTAAAAACGAGGTGAACATGGTGTAATCCAATCCTCGAGTAGAATTGTAAGTAAAAGCAAAAATAAACATCAATATTGAAAATAAAGTCATATACTCCCCAACAATAACCGGATATGGTCGTTTTGCATGAACTAATAATTTTGTTGTCTTATAAACACAAAATACTATGATAAAAACAAATAAAGAATATAAAACCATGTCAATGAAAACTAGTTTTGATTGACATGCAAACAATAAGGTTGAAATAACAAATAGAATCGAAAGCAAATAGAATGGATATTTAAAACCATATTTTCTATAAGCCAGCATTATGCCAAAAATGGCTATTGCAATGATGAAAAACAGATAGCTATAATAATCCATTAGAAATGAGAAAGCATGAGTCAAATATATAGAGACATTCATTAACACGAATGAAACAATTGAAAAACCTAAAGAAATCATCAATAACCTAATATTATTAATATTATTGCCCCCAAGCAACAGCGCCAAATTCGCCGAAAATAATATTATAATTATTAATAAGTATCCTGCAATCAAATCCATATTTCAACCACTACATTCTATTATTTATAATTGTATATTATTCAACATGAATATATAAACATATCGTAATGAATTATTAAAAAATAAATTACCCAATGGAAATCAGCTAAAAAAAGTAAAAAAGATAATTAAATATTATAAATTAAAAATTAATTAAAAATATCAATAAAATAAGAAAATAAAAAGATTAAATTAATATTTGAAATCATGATATTACTTAATCTTCAATCAATTCATAATATGATCCTTCGGCACAGGAGATGCAAACTGGCCTTCCTCCCCTGATTAAATGTCTGCCGTCAGTAACCTTTTCACCGCAAACGGAACAGAAAGTGGATGTGTGAGGTTTACCTGGCATTTGCGCTTCAGTTAATTTTACCTTAACCTTTTCTACTTTGAATAGCTCTTCAGGAGGGGTGTTTCTGAAACGTGCAACCATTTCTTCTCTTGTTTCTTTGTTTTTTTCCTTTTTGTTTGCATCCGCATCGGAAATTCTTAAGGCCTCATCCGTATCCATATTATAGAAGGTTACGGCAAATTTTCCATAATACATCTGTTTGAGAGCCCTTTTACCCATAGTGCATTTGGTAACGACCTGAACCGCATCGGCCATGCATCTGTCAATTTCCAAAAATACGATTAAATTTTTATGCCTTTGATTCAACTCCATTCCCATCAATTCAAGACCGTACATTGCCAATTTGGTTCCAATAGCTATTCCTCCACAGATTTCTCCGTGAAATTCACCTGCCATTTTTAATTGTTCGTCATAATCTTTTATATCCATCATATCACCTACAAGTCTAATTTTAAATTTGTCTTTAAAGGTACACATACCTTTCTTTCATCGTCCAATTCTATTAATTTAACATTAATTGAATAAGCATTTTTTAAATTTTTTTCAGTTATAACCTCTTCAGGACTGCCGAAATCTATGAATTTCATGTCTTTCATTATTGCTACTTTATTTGAACTCAAAAATGCATGATCCGGAAAATGTGAAGACATTATTATCGAAAGTCCTGATTTTGATAAATTATCGATTATTTCCAAAAGTTTAATCTGATTTCCAAAGTCCAAATGTGAGGTAGGTTCATCCAATATTAATATATCTGGTTGCTGGCATAGAACTCTTGCTAAAAATACCAGCTGCCTTTCTCCACCACTTAAATTTGTGTATTCCTTATCCTTTAAATGCTCGATTCCTAAAGTTTTAAGAGAATCCAAGGCTATTTCAATATCCTCTTTTTTAGGGGAAGAAGTCAAATTTAAATACGGCGCCCTTCCCATTACAACAACATCCAAAACAGTGAACGGAAATGACGGCACATGAGCCTGAGGGATATAACCGATATGCCTTGAGATTTCAGAAAACGATAATTTTTTGATATTTTTACCATTGATTAATATTTCGCCCGAATCGACCTCATGCAATCCATTGAGGCATTTGATTAAAGTAGTCTTGCCTGTTCCATTAGGGCCTAAAATACATAATACATCCCCTTTATCTATAGAAAAGCTGATATCCGAGAATATTTTCTCATCTTCATATGAAAAAGAAATATTTTTAACTTCAAATAATCTAGTATCTACGACCACTCTGAATACCCCTTTTTAAGTAAATATAAAAATATTGGAACACCGATTATTGCGGTTAGAATTCCAATCGGAATTTCAATTGAAATCAATGCGCGTGAAATATTGTCCACCAGAAGCAAGAAACTTGCACCCAAACTCAAAGAAGCGGGAATTAAAACTCTATTATCAGGACCTACAATCATACGAGTCATGTGAGGTATAACAAGGCCTACCCATCCTATAATTCCACTTATGGATACTGCTGCTGATGTGAGCAATGTGCATCCTGCAATAATCAGCAATCGGACTCTTGTAGGGTTTAAACCTAAAGACTGTGCCTCTTCATCACCCATGGCAAGCAAGTTCATATGCCACCTAAGTGCCATCAATATAATTGTGCCTATGATTATTGGAATCAGAATCATGATTAACTTGTCTAAATTAACAGAAGCCAAACTTCCCATCAGCCAATAAACTATTTCAGGCAGTTTATCATCAGGATCTGCAATAAACTTAATGGCTGAAATCAGAGAGTTGAAGAATGCCGAAATGGCAACACCTGATAGGACCAATATCAATATTCCTCCGGCCTTGTATGCCCTTGAAATCAAATAGGTAATTGAAACTGAAATTATTCCAAAAACGAATGCAAATATCTGTGTTACAACACCCGCTCCGCTGATTAAAATAGCTAAAGCCGCACCAAAACCTGCACCGTTGGATACTCCAAGCAAATCCGGGGATACAAGAGGGTTTTTAAAAATGCTCTGAAATGCAGCCCCCGCCATGGATAAGGCAGCGCCAACGACAATGGCTGCAATAATCCTTGGAAGCCTTATTTCATAAACGATTGTAGTTATTGTTGGTGAAACTTCCAATTGCGGGAATATCGGGCATAGTATCGTATTTATTACATCAATCGGACTGACCGGATATCTTCCAAGCAGAAATGATGCAAAAAATAAAATGATTGGGAGGAAAATTAAAAGTACAATGCTGATAATCTCCTTTGACTCCTTATCCATTGAAATTCCTCTATAAATTAGATTCCTTCATTCCTGAACCTATCAAAATTTCTTTCGCTTGATCATCGCTTAAATCAAAATGATAGAAATTACTGTAAAATTCCTTAACCGTGCCCACCATGTTGATATCCTTATAATCGTCAGGGTAAATGACTTTTGCAGTCCATGGAACACCGATAATCATGTTGGCTCCTACCGGCCTATCAAACCATTTGAATGGAGATTGCGGTGAGAGATAAACTTCCTTATTTTGAACCGCTTTAATATGGGCCCAATTTGAATCATTATACACTCCTGCATAGAATTCAGGGTCAGTAGTGATGATTACATCAGGATTCCAACTCATTACCTGTTCTATTGAAACTTGTATGCTGCTTGTTGTATTGCCCTGATTTAATGAATCAGCGGCGTTTTTTGCACCAACCAAATCAATCAATTGCCCATGTGATGAACCGGAAGGACTTGTTTGAAGTCCATCATCACCAGATGCATAGTAAACAGTTTTTTTATCGCCATCAGATAATTTTGATGATTTATCATGCACCATGTCCAAATATTTATTATTAAAGTCATTGAGCTGATTGGCCTTATCTTCAGCGCCTACAATCTTGCCCATGAACAATATTGATTCTCCTACTTTTTCAACATTGGTTGTATCTCGAACGGCGACAACTGGAATTGAACCGAATTTTTCCTGACGTTCATTAACAGTGGACAAATCTCCGTCCCCTCCTTCGTCAATAGATTCTATTACAATATCCGGTTCTGAAGCAATAAATTCCTCATAACTACCATCTTGAGTACCAAACCAACCTCCAACAACCGGCAAATTGGCATATTGACTTGGAACATATTTCAGTTCCTCATCTGTCCATTGAAAGTTAACCGCCTTTAGCTTATCGGGCGCAATCATATAAAGCACAGTGGTCATTGGAGGAGAAGTGGCTACAACATTACCAATCCCCTGAGGTATCTCTACAGACCTATTAATCATATCAGTTATATTTTGAGAACCGGAATTCTCTACAGTTGAAGGAGTTAAAAATATGTGGGTAGCAACACCCAAAACTATTAAAATAGCCAATATTAATAGTATTACCTTCATTTTCTTTTCCATTATAAACCCCCGAATAAAAATCACTTCGATAGGAATATATATTCACTAAGTTATTAAATAACTTTTCCAATAAATAATTTAATTATCATTAATTCAATTATAAAAATGTATAAATATATTTTAAAATAAATATATTGGTTAAATCAAATTTTAATGAGTTATATTTGCTAAAATACAATAATAAAATAAATTATCGTTAGTATTTTGATTAATAAAGCATTGACTTAAATAAACTTAAATAAAACACTCGACATATTAAATATAGGGGAAAAGTATGAAAATTGAAGAAATAGATGCTATTCAATATAGAAATGAAAAAGCATGTGACGTAAAAGAAAATGTCGTGAAAGACGAAACAATCACATTAACAATCAACGGAAGCATTTCGCGTAGCCTATCTGCAATAGAAGATTCACTTGAGGAGTTTGCAGTCGGATACCTATTCAATGAAAATATGGTAAAGTCAATGGAGGACATTAAAAAAATAGAAATTGAAGGCCCTCAAATCAACGCTGAAATTGACGATAAACTCTTAAGAACAAATGAAACCGTGCTCTGTTCCGACTCTGCAGGAGGATGGAGAAGCAAAATAAAAGAGGTAAATCCTGTCGAGTCCGATTTCCAGGTAAGCGTAAAAGAATTGATAGCAAGAATAGAAGAGCTCAAAGACAATGCGGAAATCTGGCAGGCAACCGGAGGAACACACGTTGCAGGAATCGTCTATAAAGACCAATTCGTTGTAAAGGAAGACGTGAGCCGCCATGTTGCAGTTGACAAAGTAATCGGATACGGATTAATACATGGATTCGATTTAAACCATTCCTATGTGATTTACAGCGGAAGAATGCCTGCGGACATGGTTATAAAAATGACAAGAGCCGGCGTTCCAATCTTGGCATCAAACGCAGCTCCCGCTAATTCAGGATACAATATTGCAAAAAAAGGAAATATTACTCTCGTCGGATTCCTAAGAGGCCAACGCTGTAATATCTATAATAATCAAAATAGAGTAATTTTTGACTAAACTACTCTAAAACAGTGTGTCTTGCTTTCAAGTCACTTTCGGTTTGTTGCATTTTTTCCATTAGCTCGGAAACGATAGCATCCAAAAATACTAATGTTGTCAATTCAAATGCGGTACCCAATGGGGTTAATGAAGTGTAGTTTCCATGAATTTGACGTTTTATATAATTTTCATCATCAACTTCTTTTTTGGTCCTACCTTTAACAAGGATATAGCAATCACATAACTGTCCTAAAGTTGAATCAGGATATGAAGTCAAAGCCATAACTTTTGAACCTCTATTTTTAGCTATTTTAGCGGCAGAAACGATGGTATTTGTTTCACCGGAACCTGAAATGGCGATTATACAATCGTCTTCATAAATAGCTGGAGAGATGGTTTCGCCTACAACATAAGCACTTAAACCTAAATGCATCAATCTCATTGCAAATGCCTTCGCTGCAAGACCAGATCTTCCCGCTCCTGTAACAAAAATATTTTTAGACTCTATAATAATATTTTCAAATTTATCAATAGCCTCTTCATCCAAATAGTCTTCAGCACCTTTTATGTTATCTAATATAGCCTCAATAGAAGTTTTCATTATTTCCATTTTATCTAATTCCCAAAATCAATATTATTAATTATGATTACAATTTTATATATAATTAATGAAAATTCAAAGTCAGGGATTGATAAGCCTAAACATTGACGGGAAAATTTATGACTATAAATTATATGAAAGCTTGGAATCCTTATCCAAAACAAAATCCCAAAGGAAATCGGCAAAGGAACTTAACATTTCACATACAGTATTCAACAGAAGGTTATTGAAGGCCGAAGATAAATTAGGGTTCAAAATTACTGAAAAAGTGGGAAATGGGACAATACTTACAAAAGAAGGATTGGGCCTGCTGGAGGAATTCAGGAAATATGATATCCAGATTGAAAAGACATCCAGCATCAACATAGTCGGAGGCCACATCAGCACAGGCCTTCTGGAAAGTATTGAACTGCCATTCGACGTTAACATTTACAGCAGCAACGACGAAGATGCGTTTGAATTGGCAAAAAGAGGTGTTGTTGATATTCTGACACTGGACGATCCTTTGATAGCTTTTGAAAGGGATTTAAATTTCTTTCCGATAGCCTACGATTATCTTGTTCTGGTTTCAAGCCCAAAATCCAAAAAGATTGAAAGCATTTCCGATTTGGAGGGTCTTGATTTTGTGGAAGTGTCCGGATCGGCCCAAAGGCTTGCATGGAACAGTCTAAGGCATTATGATATAGATTTCAATCTCAAAGAAAGCGTGAACTCCCAATTCGATGCCTTCAAACTTGTCAAGAACTCTGAAAATCTGCATACTTTTTTGAATGCCAGTTACTTCAAAGGCAATGAACTTTTAAAATTCGATACACGGCACGTTATCAGCCTGATTAAGGTCAACGACGACAAGCCGGAAGTTAATGAACTGATTACTTATCTGACAAACGAAGGGCAGAACCATCTTGAAAGACAAGGTTTTGCACCTATGTGAAATTACTTTTCAAATGCTCTTAGAAAAATCAGATTTATAATATGATAATATATTATTATCTACATCAATCGGGAAAATTTTTTTGTGATTTATCATGAAGCTGTATTTTCAAAAGATTAAATAATGATAAAAAACAATATTAAATTGAAATATTTAAAGGCGATATTATGGCAAAAAACAGAGATTTACTAGCGATTGGCCACTCTGCTCATGATTATATTATTAGAGTGCCTGAATTTCCAAAAGCAAATTTTTCAGCTCCAATTACTAACTTAAAAACTTTCAATGGAGGAGCTGCTGCAAATGTTGCTTGTGTTGGAGCAAAATTAGGATTAAAAACTTCATTGGTTTCTGCAGTTGGTGGAGATTTCAAAAAAACCGAATATTATGAACATATGCAGAATCTGGGAATCGACACAGAATCACTAATCATTGTTCCGGGTGAAGCAACACCTACAGCATTCGTCTTGACCGACGACAATGAAGACCAGATTAGTTATTTCTACTGGGGTGCGGCACGCGAGTTTGCAGAAAGCAAAGTTCCGACATCTGCAATTAAAGATGCAAATGCAATCCATTTGGCTACCGGAGACCCTGACTTTAATTGGAAATGTTCAGAAGAGGCAAAAAACGAAGACTTGCTTATCTCATTTGATCCGGGCCAAGACCTTGGAATGTATGACACTAAAAAATTAAGAGAAGTCATTGAAAATACCACAATCCTTTTCGGAAATCATCATGAGATTGAAAGGATATTGGATGCCCTCGAAGTTGACTTGGATGGCCTTAGAGGATTAGGTCCAAAAATCATTGTCAAAACCTGCGGGGCAAACGGCAGTGAGATTTATTCAAATGAAGAAAAAATAAAAATCGATGCAATAACCAGAGAGGCAGTAGACCCAACCGGCGCTGGAGATTCATATAGAGCAGGATTCTTATCAAGATTCCTAAATGGAGAATCTCTTGAAGAGTCTGCAAAATTTGCATCATCAGTTTCATCATTTATTGTTGAACATGAAGGCTGTCAAACCAATATGCCTAGTTTTGATGAAGCATTTGAAAGAATGGATGAATTTTACTAAATCTATTCTTTTTTTAAATTTTTTTAAAGTTAACTTTATTTTTATCAATATTGCTTTAATTTCAATTTACTGAAACCAAATGACTATTTTTTTAAAAATCAATTTATTCATATCAATTAATTTGGAATTAAAATAAATCCTACTAATTTAAATAGTAATAAAATAATATAACACAATATCAACTAAATATGAGATTATTATAAAATAAATTTGACTGTTTTAAATCTAATTTGACTATGACGTGATAAATATGACACAAATTAGTGATGCGAAAAAGGGAATTTTAACCGATGAAATGAAACACGTTGCAGAAATAGAAAATGTTTCAGAAGATTTTATCTTAAGATCTGTAGCTGAAGGTACCATTGTAATACCAAGCAACGTGAATAGAGATATTGAAGCATCAGGTATTGGTGCGGGATTAAGAACTAAAGTAAATGCAACTGTTGGAACCTCAACAGACATCGTTAATTTTGATGAAGAAGTTTTAAAAGCTCAAATTGCTATTGATAACGGTGCAGACTGTTTGATGGAATTAAGTATTGGTGGAGACTTAGACGTAATAAGAAATAGAGTGCTTGACATGTCTCCTTTACCAGTGGGTTCCGTACCTGTTTATCAAGCGGCTATTGAAAGCATTAGACGTGACGGTTCTGTAATTTACATGGATGAAGATGATTTATTCAACACCATCGAAAAGCAAGCAAAAGATGGTATTGACTTCATGGCTGTTCACAGTAGTATCAACATCGAAACCTTGACCAGACTCAAAAGGCAAGGCCGTGTAACCGGACTCGTATCCCGTGGAGGATCATTCATGTCCGGATGGATTGTTGAAAATGAAAAGGAAAATCCATTATACGAAAACTTCGATTATGTATTGGAAATAGCTAAAGAGCATGATGTTGTGCTTTCACTTGCAAACGGTATGAGAGCAGGGTCCATTGCTGATTCAACCGACAGGGCACAAATACAAGAATTGATCATTTTAGGGGAATTAATCGACAGATCCCGTGAATTTGGAGTGCAATGTATGATTGAAGGACCAGGACACATTCCAATTAATGAAATTCCAACAAACGTGATGATTCAAAAGAAAATGTGTTCAAACGCCCCATTCTACATGTTAGGACCTATTGTATGTGATGTAGCACCTGGTTACGACCACATCGTATCTGCAATCGGTGCAGCATCCTCCGCAAAAGCTGGAGCAGACTTCATCTGTTATGTAACTCCTGCCGAACACTTGGCTCTTCCAAACCCTGACGATGTAAGGGAAGGAGTAATAGCAACCAAAATCGGAGCTTATGCTGGAGACTTGGCTAGCGGACAAATCGATGGTTCACAAGATTTGGCTATGGCTGAAGCACGTAAAAAACTCGATTGGGAAGCACAATATGAATGTGCAATGTTCCCTGAAGCTGCACGTGCCAAAAGGGATCAAAGACCTCCTGAAGAAGAAGACACCTGTACCATGTGTGGTAACTTCTGTGCGGTAAAAATCGTTAACGAATGGTTAGACCAATCCGATTCTGACTTAATTAAATAGATTCTTAAATCTATTTTTCTTTTTTTCTTTTTTAATCAATCTATTCTACATTGATATTGAATAACTCAATAAAATTTTTCAATTTCACAACAATATTATAAAATTACTTCAATTTTATAAATAAGCATTAAAATAATCTTATTTAGAAATTAATGGGCCAATAATCGTTTATTTTAGAAAATATTTATATACAATTAAATTCATATTAATAACCAACCATACAAGGTGAATAATATGAACGTTGATAAAGACCTTTCCATTGTTTATGACCCAGAAATCCTAACTAAAATCAAGGAAATGATAGAAGAAGGATTTGAAAAACTTAAAACATTTGTTAAAAAAGAACATGATAAAATTATTAACAAAAAACCAAATTTTAAGTTATATAATGAATTAGATCAGAAATTTGATGACATCTCATTCAAATTAAAAGAATTAAAATTATATTCCGAGTTAAATTATTTCATTTCAATTTCAGATTATATTCTATACATTATCCAAGCAAATTCAATTGATTCGACATTTGGATACTGTAATTTTGCTCTTGAACTACTAGAATTCTTTATGGAAATATTCAAAACAAATATAAAATATTACAATTCCCCCCAGAATGTTAATTCTGATGAATATACAATAATACAAGATAATTTTAAAGAAAAATATCATGAGTATAGGCGCGAATTTTATTGGAATATCTATGAATATAGTGATGATTTTGATGAAAAACAAATGTATGAATTCGCAAAAAGTTTAAGGGATTGAAAACATGCCTTTCTTTATAGACACAAATATGGCTGTGGGATATACAGTAATCCATGACAAATGGCATGAGGCTTCAAATAAATTTATCAACTCCAATTCTAACATATTTTGGTCTAATCTAGTTCAGGACGAGTATACAGCAAAATTAGATGATATTCTAGATGATATAAATATTTTTTTAAAAATCACTTTAAACATCCTAAAAAGCAATGAAAAAGATTTTTCTAGTTATTATATTTTTGAAAAAGATATTCTTAAAAGAACTAAAATATGTAATTTAGATGATATTAAAAAACGAAAAATATTGGAATATTTTTGGAGCAACTGTGTAGGGCACGAGGGAATATCTGAAATAATTTATTTAAAATTTAGAAATTTTAACCGAAATTTTAAAAAAATGTACTTAAAAAGAGACAAAGATTTAAATAATCACTTAATTCTCCACAATTGTGGCTTAGACAATTATCTGAAATATCTGGATTATGCAAAACAATTGTATGAATGGGGAGTTCATTCACCTGACTGCAAAATCATTGCCGATGCCCATGATTGCGGACTCAAACATGGGGATTTGATTTTCATCACAGCAGATGCCGAAATGCTTGAAAAGATTGTCTGCCATGACACTTCATTTCTGGAAATCATGGAATTCCAATCTTGTACTTAATATTTTTATATTAATAATTAGAAATATTAATTAGTATAACTTATTTTACGATAATTTTTTTATTAAAACGGTGAATATAAATGACACATTGGATTGAAAATGTAGCTATTGAACTAGCAAAAAGAGATGTAGAAGAGCACATTATTGCAAGCGGAACCTCAATTTCAGGTTCTATTCATATTGGAAACTCATGCGACATATTTATTGCTAACGCGATTGGAAAGAAATTAAGGGAAATGGGAAAGCAAGCAAAAACCATCTGGATTGCAGATGACCACGACCCCTTAAGAAAAGTCCCATATCCTTTACCTGAAGATTACGACAAATACTTAGGTATGCCATATTCAATGATTCCATGTCCTGACGGATGCTGCGCAAACTTCGTAGAACACTTCGAAAAACCATTATTAAGCGTGATGGACGATTATGGAATTGAAATGGAAGCCAAATCCGGTTTTGAAATGTACAAAAACGGAGATTATAACGATTACATCAGAACTTCCCTTGAAAATGTTGAGGAAATCAAGGAAATATTCAACGAATACAGAAGAGAACCTTTGGCTGACGATTGGTTGCCATACAATCCGATTTGTGATGAATGTGGAAGAGTAAATACTACCTACGCCTACGATTTTGACGGAGACATCATCAAATACAGATGTGAATGTGGCCACGAAGGTGAAATGGACATTAAATCTGGAAACGGTAAGCTCACCTGGAGAGTGGAATGGGCAGCAAGATGGAAAATCTTCGGAACCACCTGTGAACCATTCGGAAAAGATCATGCGGCCAGTGGCGGATCATACGATGTAAGTAGCGTAATATCTGAAAAGATTTTCGACTACCCTGCACCTTTCCCTGTGCCATACGAATGGATTACTCTTGACGGTGAAGCGATGAGTAAATCCCATGGAGTGTTCTTTGCTCCTGACGAATGGTTGAAAATCGGACCTGCAGAAAGTCTTAACTATTACCTGTTCAGATCAAAACCAATGAAAGCGAAAGATTTCTCACCAAAAATGCCTTTCTTAGACTTTATTGACCAATTTGACACTGTTGAAAAAGTATTCTATGATGAAGAAGAAGCTCCATCAGAAAAAGAAGGCAAAAAATTCAAGGAAATCTATGAAATCGCTCAAATTCATGAAGGTCAGCCTTTACCTTTCAGACCGCCATTCAGATTCCTGGTCAATGCATACCAGATTGCAGGAGACGACCTTGAAAAAATCTTTGAAATCCTAAAGAAAAACTCACAATTAACTGAAAGCTTTAAGGATAAAGAATTTGGCGACTTGACCGAACTGGAATTATCCCAATACCGTGAAAGGGTTGACAATGTAATTTACTGGTTGGATACCTATGCGCCTAAATTCGTGAAATTCCAAGTGCAGGAAAAAAGCATTCCAAAATTGCCATTGACTGATGAGCAAACAAAATTCCTATCTGATTTGGCTGATTTGATGGAAAACAATGAATTTACAGACGCAACCGAATTGCACGATGCAATGTATGAACTCCTAGAAGCTCAAGGATTAAAACCTCAAAAAGGTTTCCAAGCTATTTATAAAATGATTCTTGGTCAAAAACAAGGTCCAAGAGCAGCATCATTCCTATTAAGCTTAGATAAGGATTTCGTTGTAAAAAGATTAAGACAAGAAGCTTAATCTTTTAAATTTTTCTTTTTTTAAAACAAGGTTTTGAACTCTTTTTTGTACTGGACCTCACCGGCACCATCAACTTTTACATAGTCCAATTTTTCAAAGATGCCTATTAGAATATCCTCTTCACTGTCGAAATTAACGATGATGCTTTTGAAATCGTACTCAATGGCTATCTTTTCCAGCTGCCTGATTAATTTGTAAGCTATTCTTTCACGATCATCATAGGAATTTAAAAATAGTGTAGTGATTTCAGCCGAATCGCTGTCATAGACTTTAAAGCTTGTGCATCCTACAGTCTTGCCGAAGCTTGTTAGCAGCAATACCACCTGCGGCTCTTCTAAAAAGCATCCGAATGAATCGCAAAATTTAATGAATCTTTCATCTCTTTCATCAGTTACTATGATTTCCATTATTTGACCTCAGTTGTGTTTCCGACTTTTTCAAGTTCGCAGTCCCAAATTTCAGAGTTATTGCAAACGAATTCTAAAAACAGATCCCTGCACCTAATGTCATTCAAAACAACAACTTCGACATCGTTGCATTTGAGCAGGTTTTCCGCTCCCATCAATGTTGTATTTTCACCTATTACAACACGAGGGATATTGTATAAGATTACAGCTCCCGAACACATCGGGCATGGAGATAAGGTTGTATAAAGTGTGCATTTGATATAATCTTCATAGTTCAGGCGTCCTGCGTTTTCAATTGCATCGATTTCAGCATGCAAAACAGCAGAATCATTTTGAATTAAACGGTTATGACCTCTGGATATTATTTCACCATCTTTAACTAAAACGGCCCCGATTGGAAGGCCACCTTCCTTTAAGGATTTTTCCGCTTCCCTAATAGCTTCCTGCATGAAAAAATTATCAGATGTCATGTTAAAAAAAGATAGATTTTAGATGAATTTAATCATCTATTTAAATCTATTGAATAGTCCTTTATTGGATTCTTTTTCTAATGCTTCTTCAAGTTGCTTGATTTCGTTGTTTAATTTGGAAATTGTACTTTTGGAATCATTAGACAATTTGTCGTAACTACTTTCTTTAAGTTTGAGTTGAGTTGTAAGGGAAGAAATTTCGCTTTTATAGCTTTCAATTTCTTTTTTGTTTTGGCTGTCAACTTCATCCTTGTAGTTACCGAGATCGATTATTTCTGCTCTTAGCTTGTCGAGCTCTTCAGAAATACTTATGTTTTCTTTTCTAGCACTAGATAACTTGTCTTTCAAATCGTTGACTTCATCAGTTAGTTGTTGATTCTCGTTTTTAACGTCTTCAATGTTGATTGAAGCCAATTTTTCCTTGTATTCATTAATTTGAGATTCAAGCTTTTCCTTAATGGAACCTATTTCATTTTCAAGCTTATCAGCTCTTACCTTATTAACTGCACCTTCTGCACCTAATTTACCAATCTGATTACTTAAATCCGCATTAATGTCAAGCTGATCAAAGTATTTTCTAGTACTTTTTTCTAACGCATCAGTCAATTCCCTTTTAAGCTGCTTTAACTCGGCATTTTCCTTTTTGAGTTTAGGAATGACTTTGTTGGTTAGATAATTAAGTTCACTAGATTGATTAGATAATTTCTTTTCTCTTTCGATTAATTTTGCTTTTAAATCATCTAAAATTTTTGAATCATTGCTTTTTGAGGATTTGTCTTTAGGTTTTTCTTCAGCTGTTTTTTCGACGACCTCTTCAGCAGGTTCCTCAGCAACAGGCTCTTCAACCACTTCTACTTCAGCCTCTTCAACAGCAGGCTCTTCAGCAGGTTCCTCAGCAACAGGCTCTTCAACCACTTCTACTTCAGCCTCTTCAACAGCTTCCTCTTCAACCTCTTCAGCAGTCTCTTCTTCGGCGACCTCTTCGACCACTTCAGCTTCAACAGCCTCTTCAGCAGGTTCCTCAACAACCTCATTTACGACAGGTTCTTCAACTACTTCAGTTTCAACAGTTTCTTCTTCAGTTTTAGAACGACTTTTAATTTTATCTAAATCTAATTTAACTTTTTGGCCATACATGGCATTCATTGGTTTTTCATCTGACATTAATATCACCAAAAATAGCAATAATAATTTAAAATTCAACTACGATATACAAATAATGAATTTGAATTTTAGAATATTTAAGTATTATTGAATAGGCGCTGCAACATTGATTTTGAAAATTACAAATATTATTAATATTATGAAGGTCAATAGATTATATGCTAAATTAATTTTGTAACTTGTGGCGATAACCATGGATTATTTTGATAGATTGGAAGCAGATACCCATCACCTATACGAGATAGCTAATGAAGCAAGGTCTAAAGGTTTGGATGTTGAAACAAAAACCGAAGTACCTCTTGCAAAGGATTTAGCTGAAAGAGTAGAGGGGCTTGTTGGCCCTGAAGGTGTGGCTCAAAGAATTAAGAAATTGGAAGCAGATATGGATAGGGAATCCATTGCATTTGAAATTGCCGCTGAAATCGCATCAGGCGAGTTTGAGCTTGTCGGCGAAAAGGCAAACTGGAATCAGGAACAGAAATGCGACCAGGCTTTAAGAACTGCCCTTGCGATTCTAACAGAAGGAGTTGTGGCAGCGCCTTTGGAAGGGATTTCCCAGGTAAAGATTAAAAAGAACTTTGACGGGACAGAATACATTGCAGTTTACTTTGCAGGGCCCATCAGAAGTGCTGGAGGTACAGCTGCAGCATTGTCCGTGCTTTTGGGAGATAAAATCAGACAGGCCATTGGCATCGATGAATTCAAGCCGATTGATGATGAAATCGAAAGGTATGTTGAAGAAGTTGAGCTATACGAATCCGAAGTTACAAATTTACAGTACTCACCAACACCAGAAGAAGTGAGATTTGCAGCAACACACATTCCAGTGGAGGTTTCCGGAGAGCAAACCGACCAGGTGGAAGTGTCCCACAGGGACCTGGAGCGTGTTGAAACCAACAACATCCGTGGAGGAGCATTGCTTGCGATGGTTGAAGGGGTTATCCAGAAATCCAAAAAAATCAAAAAGATTGCAAACAAGCTAGGCCTTGACTGGGACTGGCTTGAAGAATATTCCAAACCCAAAAAAGATGATTCTGCAGGAGATGACAGCGGTGATTCAGACATTGTAAGCGAACCGAAATACATTCAGGATATCATTGGCGGAAGGCCTGTTTTAGGATATCCTTCAGAGAAGGGAGGATTCAGACTAAGGTACGGCAGGTCAAGAAATACCGGCCTTGCAACCATGGGCGTTCATCCTGCTACAATGGCTTTACTTGACTTTTTGGCCGTTGGAACACAGCTTAAGATTGAATATCCTGGAAAAGGTAACTGTGTTGTTCCTGTCGATTCCATTGAAGGTCCGACTGTAAAGCTTAAAAACGGCGATGTATTGATTCTTGATTCCGTGAAACAGGCACGTGAAGTGAAAAAGGATGTTGTCGAAATACTGTTTCTGGGAGACATGCTTGTTGCGTTTGGAGAATTCCTGAGAAACAACCAGAACCTGTATCCGTCCGGATGGTGTGAAGAATGGTGGATACAGCTGCTGACCGGAAGCGAGAAATTTGATGAAAACAGCAATGATTTGGATTTGGACAGCCTCGAACATGATTACATATCATCAGTAGATGCCTTAAAACTATCAAAAGAATACGGCATTCCGCTTCATCCAAAATACACATACTGCTATAACGACGTGACCATTCAAGATTTGAACTTATTGATTGACCTGATTGAAAAATGCAAATCCGGCTACAAGCCGGGTGAAGAATTGAAATTAGACTTATCCTATCAAAAAAGGATTTTGGAAGTCATCGGTGTTCCCCACCTTGTGCGCGACAACAGAATCGTCATTGACAAGGACCATTCCTATGCGCTTCTGGTGACATTGTCCAAAAAATTGCCTGAAAGGAAAACAACTTTAGAGGCTCTGAATGAAGTTTCACCTGTTGAAATCAAAAACAAGGCTCCTGCCTATATCGGTACACGTGTAGGCAGACCTGAAAAGTCAAAGGAAAGATTGATGAGACCTGCGCCTCACGGACTGATTCCAATCGGCAACAATGGAGGTGCCAGAAGGCTGGTTGCAACAGCCGCTAAAAAGGGAAGCATCAAAGTGGACATATCCAGAAGAAAATGTACAAACCCGGAATGCGGAATCAGCTCATTCGGATCTCTTTGCCCTAAATGCGGCAGTCCGACTGAAATGGGAAAACCTTCCACCAAAACCGTTCCTCTCGGTTCAATGCTTAAGAAGGCATCCGACAATGTTAAGGTAAGAAGGGTTGATGAGGTGAAAGGGGTTATAGGTATGATTTCAGAGTCAAAATTGCCTGAACCTCTTGAAAAGGGAATACTTAGAGCCAAGAATGGAGTATTCACATTCAAGGACGGTACAATACGCCACGATTCAACTGATTTGCCGCTTACACATTTCATTCCAAAAGAGATTGGAGTCACTGTCGAAAAACTATTGGAAATGGGCTATGAAAAGGACTGCTACGGCAATCCTATTGAAAACGACGAGCAAATTATTGAGCTTAGGGTCCAGGACATTGTCATTTCAGAAAACTGCGCGGAATATCTGCTCCATACCGCACAGTTCATTGATGATGAGCTTGAAAGATTCTATGACATGGACCCATTCTACAATGTAAAGGAAAAAAGCGACCTGATCGGGCATCTGGTTGCGGGCCTTGCACCCCACACTTCTGCAGGAGTGCTTGGAAGGATTGTAGGATTTACAAAGGCATTGGGCTGCTATGCGCATCCATATTTCCACTCTGCAAAGCGTAGAAACTGTGACAGTGATGAAGATGCCGTGATGCTGCTTTTGGATGCATTGATTAACTTTTCAAAATCATACTTGCCGAATACTAGGGGAGGAAGTATGGATGCTCCTTTAGTTTTATCTTCAAGAATCGATCCGGAAGAGATTGACGACGAATCCCACAACCTGGACATCTTTGAAAGGTTCCCTGTCGAATTTTACGAAAAGACATACAGTCCTCTTAAGCCTGCTGAGGTTCTGGAGTACATTGACAATGTCGAAAAGCATTTGGGAACCCCTGAGCAATATGAAGGATTGATGTTTTCCCACAACACTTCCAATATTCATGCGGGACCTACAGTATGTCTTTACAAGAGGCTGCCTTCAATGAGAGAAAAGGTTGAAGCTCAAATCAGCCTTGCAGAAACCATCAGGGCAGTTGACCAGAGGGGAGTTGTGGAAAAGGTATTGTCATCCCACTTCCTGCCGGACATCATGGGAAATTCCAGAGCGTTTTCCAAGCAGAAGGTAAGGTGCACAAAGTGCGGCGCTAAATACAGAAGAATGCCTCTTACCGGAAAATGCACATGCGGAGGCAATCTGGTCCTTTCAGTTTCCAAAGGGTCAGTTACAAAATACCTTGAAATATCACAAGAGCTTGTTAACAGATATCCTGTTTCCCATTATCTAAAGCAACGTTTGGAAATTCAGGAATACGGTATCAACTCATTGTTTGAAAGTGACAAATCAAAGCAAAGTTCTTTGGATGTGTTCTTCTAAAGAATTTTGATTACTTTCCAAATGCTCTTGGATTCAAACCTTAAATACCAAAACCATAATAAATATCAGAGTACTTAAATAATGTTCGTTGCAAGACGAACAATTTATATACCATAAGGAATAATGTATTATATAGATGTTCGTGATAATACGAACGATAATTATACAAGTGCCGACATATAGTATAGCATATGCGAGATTACCCTCTCGCGAATTTTTATGCTTTTTTAAAAACGTAGGATAATGGTGTGAAAAATATGGAAAGAATATCAGAATTAGGAAATAACTTAAATGATTCCGTTAAAATCAATGTAGAGAAAAACAACGGAATCAGAGAAAGATTTAGCTATGAAAAATTATTAAAGTCATTGATAATGGTTGAAACTCCATTCTTTGAATCAGATAAAATCGTAGCTACAGTAGTATCTCAATTATATGATGGGATCAAAACCAAAGAAATCAAAAAGATTGTCTACGAATGTCTAGAAGACATTGATCCTGAAATTGCAAACAAATACTTAGCAAGTACCCAACTAAAAGTACGTACTTCAAGAGATACCATTGAAGCATTCGACTTATCCAAAATTGCAAATACCTTGATTGAAGAAACTGGAGCAAGCCAAGAAACTGCTTTTGAAATCGCTACAGAAACCTGGAAAGAACTCAAAAAGTTAAACGTAGAATACTTAACCGCTCCAATGATTAGGGAAATGGTCAACACCAAATTGATCGAATACGGATTAGAAGACTTAAGAAGCCGCTACACCCGTTTAGGTATTCCTGTATACAACATTACCTCCTTAATCGAAAACGGTAACAGAGACAATGCAAACATGATACACAACCCTGAAAGTATTCACAAGCATGTAGCAGACGAAGCATTAAAACAATACGCACTCTTAAAAATGTTGCCTTCACACTTGGCTGACGCACACATGTCAGGTGACATTCACATTCACGATTTAGAATTCTTCGCAGGAAGACCATTGAACTGTCTTCAGCACGACATAAGAACTTTCATCAAATACGGGCTTAAAGTAGATGGTACCGGTGACCACACTTCCATTGCAGGTGCACCAAACCACATGGAAACCTTAATGAACCACACCGGTGAAATCATGCTTGCAGCACAACAGAACATGTCCGGTGGACAATCAATGTCCCTTTGGAACGTATTCGTTGCACCGTTTGCAAGAGGAAGAACCTATTCTGAAATCAAACAAGCCGTTCAAATGCTTATCTACAACTTGAACATGGCTTACGCAGCCCGTGGATCACAAGTTCCATTTACCAGCATGGCATTGGAATTCGGTGTGCCTGATTTCTTGAAAGACGAAACAGCATACGGACCAAAAGGTGAAGTGGTTGGAACCTACGCAGACTACGAAGACGAAACCAGATTAATCCAAAGAGCATTCACTGAAACATTGCTTGAAGGAGACAATGAAGGAAAACCTCATTTATTCCCAAATACCATTTACACTCTCCGTGAAGAAACAATGACCAGTGAATACGAAGACGATCTCCGTTTAGTTCACGAATTATCTGCAAAATACGGTTCATCCTACTTTGTAAACATGTTCCCTGAATACAGAGGAAAAATGGCAAACTATATGGGATGCAGAACCTGTCTACAAGACACCTGGACCGGTGACTGGGATAAAGACTGTTTAAGAACAGGTAACCTTGCTTACGTTACCTTAAACTTACCAAGAATCGGATACCAATCCAAAGACGAATCACAAGTTTTCGAATACTTAGACGAATACATGGATTTAGCTGTTGAAACCTTAATGCTCAGAAGAGAACAAGGATTAAAATGCTTAAATGATTTCCATATCTTGCCGTTCCTAAAACAACAAGTTGGAAATGAATCCTACTACAGAATCGAAAATTCAACTTTATCATTCGGTTTTGTTGGACTTAACGAAATGTTATCATCATTATTCGGAGAAGGCATTGAAAACCCTGATTCCAATAAGTTCGGTTTAAAATGTATCGAATACATCAATGATAGAGCCAACCAATTGAAAGATGAAACCGGACTCAGATGGTCTGTTATTCAAACTCCTGCTGAATCTACCGCTTACAGATTCGCAACTCTCGATAAAAAACAATTCGGCGATCAAGCTATCGTGCAAGGTGAAGGAAACGCTAACTACTACACCAACTCCTCACACGTGCCTGTAGACACCGGATTGTCCTTGATTGAAAAAATCAAAATCGAAGAAAAATATCACGGCTTAACTCCTGGTGGACACATCTTCCATGCATTCATGGGAGAATCCTACTCAGATCCAGATTCATTAATGAGCCTAACCAACAAAATTGCAAGAAAATCCGACATAGGATTCTGGGCTTACAGCTCAGCATTAAGTTTCTGTCTTAAATGTAAAACTTTAATGAAAGGACTAAACAATGTTTGTCCTACCTGTGGTGAAAAAGAAGATGTAGAATGGTATGATAGGATTACCGGATACGTACAACAAGTTGGACGTGCAAAATCTGCATCAGGTGGTTGGAACCCAGGTAAACGTCAAGAATTAATTGACAGAAGAAGATTCGAAGATAACTAAACAGTTATCTTCTTCACACCATTTTTACAAATTTTTCATTAACAAAAAACGCCCTAATTATATTTAAACACATCATCATCCTTTTTTCTAATAATACTTAATTATTATGCCTCTTTTTAATATTTTAAGATGCAAGTAAGCACTTACATGCGAAAAACTTTATATATGAGCCCATTCATATGAATAATTAAGTAGAGAGTTGAAATAACTTAAACTACTTCATTAAAAATTACATCAAAGAAGACAATTGATAAATGCGGCCTAAATAAACCCAAAAAAATTTTAAGTATGAACCATCATACTTTTTTTACTCCCGTTTTTATTAAATTTCAAAATAACACTTCTTTATTGAAAGATGGTTAAATTAATACTATTATCCTATATAATACTCCAAAAAACATTGATAAAGTTTAATTATCCAATACTCATTACGAGTATATTGCCCTAGAAAAAACATTAGAAAATATATGTATGGGCCGAAAGCAATTGTCCTTCATTGATCAAAAATAGAGACTCATTTCTCTATTTTTTAATTTTTAAATAATTCACTAATTTTAATAAAATCTTTAATTTCCTTAAATTATTTTTCTAATCGAACCTGATTTTAAAAGAGGATTTTGCCTGAAAAACCAAGAAGCATAAATCCTCAAAATTAAAAAAAATAGCTCATTAAACTCACTTATTTTGGTAAAAAAATATTACATTCAAAAATATATATATATAGCTCTAAAATAATTAATATTAATTAAATTATGAAATTTTTTAGGGGTTGTTTATTATTTTGAAATTGAATAAAATTTTACTTGTCAGTATAATTTTATTATTTATTTTTACACTCGGTGCCGTAAGCGCGGCCGATGAAAACATTACTGACACGACGGATGAGGTTCTCAGCGCGGACCCTGTTGATGAAGTTTTAAGCATTAATTCTACAGATGAACTTGAATCTGCACAGCAGGGCGATTTTACTGAACTTAAAAGTTTGGTAAGCGGAACTTCAAGCGGAAAAACATTGACACTGGAAAAGGATTATGTAATTGATGAATCTGGAGGATATGTTGAAATTACAAAAGCGATAAACATTGATGGTCAAGGCCATACTATATACGGCAATAACATGAAAAGAATCTTCGTGGTTAACAGCCAAAATGTTGTATTGAAGAATATCAATTTTGTAAATGGTTATTGTGGTATTCTCTCCAATGAAAAAAATTGTAGAGCCATTAATTGTTCTTTTGTAAATTGTTCTAGTGATTATGGTGGTGCAATTGATGGTGGAAATGCATACAACTGTACATTTGTAAATTGCTTTGCCAGAATGTCTGGTGGTGCAATTGATGGTGGAAATGCTTATAATTGTACTTTTGTGAATTGTACTACTAAAAATAGTAATGCCGCTATTGTTTGGGGTGACGATTACAATTGTACATTTGTAAATTGTAGAAATAATGCCGCAATCCAATCAATTTTGGTTAGTTCCGGTAACTATATACGCATTTCTGTTGCAGGAGATGGCAGGGCCCCCGGCAATGTAAACATTACTGCAAATGGGAAAACCAAAGTAGTTAAAACAGGATGGGGGTATTTTGATTTAGGTTATCTTGATGTTGGTTTATATAATGTTACAGTGAGCTATGCTGGAAGCGATAAATTTGAAGCTCAAACAATAACATCCACTTTTGAAGTAACTAAAATCGATCCAATTTACGGCATTGAAGTCAAAGGCATGAACAATGGAGAATATTATTATGACGGTAAAAATGCCACACTTAACATTATGATGAATTATAATAATGTGCCTGGCAATGTGCATATTGAAGTGAATGGCATTACTCAAAAGATTAAAATTAAAACTTCTTATAATATTTATGTTGATTTAGGCGTTTTGAATTTGGGCATAAATAATATTAAAGTGAGTTATGCTGGAAGTGCAAACTATAATGCTCAAACCGAAAACATTTCATTTAATGTTGTTAAAAAAAATCCAATTAAAAGCATTTATGTTACAGGACTTAATGTTAATTACAATAGGAACGTTACTTTTATCAACGAAAATTCCTCACTTAAAATTTTAATGTTTGACGACAGCGTGCCGGGAAATGTCCACATTACTATAAATGGCGTTACTCAAACAATTAAAACCTCTTCAGGCAGCGGTTACAGCTACGATTATTATTTATTGATTCCGTTAGGTGTTTTAAATGTAGGTTCATATGATATTAAAGTAAGCTATGCAGGAAGTGCATACTTTTCAGCGCAAACCAAAGCACTTACCTTTAATGTATTGAAAACCGACCCGATTTTTCTGTTTAGGATTGTAAATCCATACATTTCTGAGAACATGAAAAAAGTTGAATTTTCATTTACCAGTGCTAGACTCGCTATTGCACTGAAAAACAATAATGTGCCGGGTTATTTTAATGTTACCATAGACGGAATATCAAAAATAGTAAATATCAACGGCCGTTCTTCAATTTCTATTCCTTTGGGTATTTTAAAGTTAGGTTCACATAATATTGTAGCAACTTATGCGGGAGATACTAATTACAATGCTCAAACTAAAACAATGGCCTTTAAAGTGAATAAATGTAATCCAATTAGTTATATTAAGGCTTACAATTATTACAATTATGTTTCATATGACAAAAAAGAAGTGGCCTATGATGGAGAAAATCCTACACTTGACATTTCCCTGAAAAGCAATCGTGTGCCTGGCAATCTGCACATTACCGTTAACGGCGCATCCCATAAAGTTTTAAAAACATCCAATACAACTTCCTTAAGCATTCCTTTAAATGTTTTGAAAGTAGGGGTGAATGATATTAAAGTGAGTTATGCCGGCAGCGCATATTTTGCAGCACAGGATGTGACACTTTCAATAACTGTGGTTAAGGCAACTCCAATAAGTTCAGTCAATATGTCCAATCAGGTTGGATTTGGCGATAATGCAACAATTACTGCAATTATGTCCAGCAGCAAAATCAACGGTAATGTATGGTTTACCATTTCGGATGCAAGCAATACTAAAATCTTAACCGATAAAATCCATATTGAAAATGGAGTAGCCACCCAATCCGTTTCAGGCCTTAAATTAGGAAAGTATAAGGTACATATATACTATGCCGGCAGCACCAATTATAATGCGCAAACCATTAAGGACACTTTTGAAGTGGTTAAGGGAACCCCTATCAATTCTGTAGAAGTCTCAAATTGGGCTCCCGGCAAAGATGTGACAGTTAAAGTTAACGTGAAAAATATTAACGGCAACATATGGTTTACAATTTCAGATGCAAACAAAACAACAATATTTTCAAATAAAAGCAGCATTGAAAATAATTGGGCGAATATTTCAATTCCAGGTTTAAGCGTAGGCAGTTATAACCTGCATGTGTATTATTCCGGAAATGCATATTATAATACCCAAACCATAAAAAGCAGCTTTGAAGTGGCAAAGATTTCTCCTGAACTGTCCGTTTCAAAAGCCACTGTGGACGGAAAGACCGTTCTTACTGCAAGCATTGCTGAAGATGCACCTGGAAACGTGAAATTTGAAGTCAACGGAAGCACATACAAAGCTCAAATAGTTAAAGGTGTAGCAACACTCACACTGTCTGATCTGGCACCTGGAACCTACACCCTAAAAACCAGTTATGCCGGCAACTACAAATATCTTGCAGAAACAAAAACACGTTCAATAACAATCAAATAGAGATTCAACTTCTCTATTTTTTTCTTCTTTTTTTAACAAAATATCACTTGGAAAACAAATTTTCCATTCAGAAATATATATTAACTTTAAAAAATTAATCATAAATTAAGTTTTAAAAAAATTTTTTAGGGGTTGTATATTTTGAAATTTAATATGATTATACTGGTCAGTATACTCTTGCTTATTTTTACACTCGGTGCCGTAAGCGCGGCCGATGCAAACATTACTGACACGACGGACGAGGTTCTCACAGCAGAACCAACAGATGAACTTGAAGTTTCTGAAGGTGACTTTGGCGAACTGTCAAGTCTGGTGAGCGGAACTTCAAGCGGGAAAACATTGACTTTAGATAAGGATTATATTAATTCACAATCTTCAAACAGGGTTACAATCTCAAAGGCAATTACCATTGACGGGCAGGGTCATACAATTGATGCAAACGGAAAATCAAACATATTCCATGTCAACAATGCCAAAGTAACCTTGAAAAACATCAATTTTAAAAACAGTTTTACCAAAAACTACTCTGCAGTTTATGGAACATGTACAATAATCAACTGTACATTTACTGACTGCACTTCTGAAAAGGACGGTGGAGCCATTTACAACGGAACCGCATACGATTCCACTTTTACAAACTGTAACGCGTATCGCTATGAAAATGAAAGGCAATATTATAAAAGCGACCATCATATCTGTAAAGGTGGGGCAATATACAATGGTGATGCATACAATTGTAATTTTATAAACTGTTATGCCAAATACTCCTATTATGACGGATGGGAACCTGATTGCGATGGCTTTGGTGGAGCAATATATAATGGTAATGCCTATGACTGCTCATTTATTGAATGCTATTCCGTAGGTGGGGGCGCAATTATAGGTGATGCATACAATTCCACTTTTGAAGAATGTAGAGCTTTTGCTATTTGGACAGCAGGCTGTGGTGGAGCTATCCAAGGTGACGCCCGTAATTGTTCCTTTGTGAATTGCCGGTCTGAATATGGTGGAGCCATTTACGGAGGAAACGCTTATGAATCCTCATTTATAGGATGCTATGTGGTTGACGGAGCTGGAGGGTCATCCGGTGGAGCCATTGAAAGCGGTGACGCTTATAACTGTTACTTTGAGAAATGCTATTCTTATGAAGGTGCTGCAATTTGCATGGGCGATGCATACTCCTGCACCTTTGTCGAGTGCATTTGTGAAATGAGAAATGCCGCAATTATTAAGAAGGGAAATGCATATGATTCCGCATTCATAAACTGCACAACCGAAAGAGGCATTTATATCGACGGAGACTATAGAAACTGTACTTTTATTCCAATAACATTATCCTGTTCAAATTTAACAGTAAATTATGGAGAAGGAGGAAAACTACAAATAAAAACCCAATCCAATGGAATAAACGTTTATGTGCCAGTCAATGTTAAAATCTACAAAGACAATAAATTGACCAATTCATTTTCAACCATTTCAGGTTCCGATTTGCCTATCGATGCTGCCCCTGGAAATTATATGCTCGAATTAAGTTGTGTTGGTGCTAATCCGTTGAATGTCAGTCTTGTTGTCAATAAGAGATCTCCACAGTTAACACTTGCAAACAATTTTGCAAAAACCGGTGAAACAGCAAACGTTAAAGTAACAATGTCTAAAAAAGCAACAGGATATGTTAGAATTACCATTAACGGCGAAACCTACCGTCTGCAAATCAAATCAGGTGCAGTATCCGTTGATGTGCCAAACTTGGCTGACGGAGCATATACCGTTACAGCAACATACGGAGGTAATGCATACCACACTGCAGAAACAATGACAGACACATTCCATGTAGGCAAATTCAAACAGGGAATGCAACTTGAAACAAATAATATTGCAGTGGGTGAAACAGAAAGAATCACAGCCACCCTAGCTAAGGATGCGACAGGATTTGTCAGATTCATAATCGGAGACAACACCTACAAAGTTGCAATCGAAAACGGCGCCGCTTATGTGGATATTAATAATTTAAAGGCCGGAACATACAGTGTTACATTAAAATACGCCGGCAACTACAAATACAATGCAGAAACAGTTTCAAAAACATTTACAGTATCCAAATCATCTCCTGAAATGAGCGTTATGGCTTGGGACACCCTTGTTGGTAGAACTACTGATATTAGAGTCAATTTAGCCAACGATGCACCAGGAAATGTCCACATCATTGTGAACGGAGAAACATACAAAACCCCAATCAAAAATGGTGTTGCAACAATCACCATCTCAGGTTTAAAGGCTGGAACATACAATGTTACTGCAAAATATGCTGGAAACTACAAATACAATGCAGAAACAGTTTCAAAAACATTTACAGTATCCAAATCATCACCTGGACTTAAAGTGACTACAACCCATGTCGAATTCGGGGTTAAAACTATTACAGTCAATCTAGCTGGTGATGCATCAGGAAACGTCCACATCATTGTGAACGGAGAAACATACAAAACCCCAATCAAAAATGGTGTTGCAACAATCACCATCTCAGGTTTAAAGGTTGGAACATACAATGTTACTGCAAAATATGCTGGAAACTACAAATACAATGCAGAAACCAGGACTACTAGTTTTTCCGTGAATAAAATTATTCCAGCACCAATGTCAGTGTCTGCAAAAGCAGTGAACGGAAAAACAGTAATAACTGCTAAAATAAATCCTGATGTGGAAGGTGTAATGAGAATAACCTACGAAGGAACTGCGTACTTTGTTAACATTACAAATGGAGTAGCTACTGCAACCATAGATGGTGTAATACCTGGCACACATAATATTATAGTAAAATACACTGGAAATGACAAATACTCCGTAAGAGTAATATCAAAAGACATAACTATCTAAAATAGAGATTCAACTTCTCTATTTTTTTCTTCTTTTTTTAATATTTTGATTATAACTGTCCAATTAACCAATATTCACCATTAAACAATCTATAAATCCCAATACTTCTTTTAAACATGTTTTAAGATGCAAGTAAGCACTTACATGCGAAAAACTTTATATATGAGCCCGTTCATATGAATAATTAAGTAGAAAGTTGATACAGCTTGACTACTTCATTAAAAATTAAATCAAAGAAGACATGAAAACACGGACAGCAAAATAAACCCAAAAAAAGTATGAGTTCCTGATCGCTCATACTTTTATACTCCCGTTTTTATTAAATTTCAAAATAACACTTCTTTATTAGGATTTATCCTATAATACTCCAAAAACATTGATAAAGTTTAATTATCCAATACTCATTACGAGTATATTGCCCTAGAAAATTATATAACATGCGCTGCCGGTTATTGTCCTTCCTTGATTAAAAAAAAAATAGAGACTTACCTCTCTATTTTTTAATTTTTAAAAATTCTCTGATTTTTTTCAATTGAACCTGTTTTGCATGAAAAGTTTGCTTTTAAAACGAGTTTTCTCTTTCAATCACAAATTCCACATCATATCCTGTTTTTAGGTGTAAAATAATCATTATATTTTTTAAAAATATATATTTCTGAAATTCAAAAAAATGAGAATATCATATAAACGCTTTTTATGTTTTACATATCATTTTTTAACAATGCCAAAAATTTTCTGTAAATTAACTATATATGTCTCTTTTGATAATAAATTAATTATAATTTAATTTTTCAATTGTTGGGGCGATTATCTTGAAATTTGATAAGCTGTTGATAGCCGGTTTATTTTTGCTGGCCATTTTAACAATGGGGGCTGCAAATGCGGCCGACAACAACATTACGGATGCATCAGATGACGTTTTGAGCGTTGATGCTTTAGATACTGACGGACTTGAGGCGTCACCTGGTGACTTTGATGAACTTCAGAGCTTGGTGGACAATACAGAAAGCGGGAAAACATTGAAGTTGCAGAAGGATTATTCAAACGACAAGCAAGACTCTGTTGTTCGCATCACTAAATCCATAACCATTGACGGACAGGGACACACAATAGATGGAAAAAAATCACTTACAAACATTTTTTACATTACCACTATCCAAAAGGTTACATTGAAAAACATAAAATTTGTAGATAATAAAAATACAACGGTTGTAGGTTACGGCAATAGCTATAAATGCACTGTTGATAATTGTTCCTTTGTAGGTTGTTCCATCTCCTGTAATGAATATGGGGTTAATGCTTATGGCGGCGCTATTGCTTATGGGAACGCCTATAATTCCACTTTCATAGAGTGTACTTCCTGGACAGTCGGTGCTACTGCTTATGGTGGTGCTATCTATAAGGGTTCTGCTTATAATTGTTCCTTTGTGGATTGTTCTGCTGTCGGCAGATTTAATTATGGATATGGTTATGGTGGCGCTATTTGTGAAGGTTCTGCTTATAATTGTTCCTTTGAAGATTGTTTCGCTTCTTGTGATCGTGAATATGCTTATGGCGGCGCTATTTATCATGGTGATGCCTATAATTGTTCTTTTGTAGATTGTTCTGCTACTATTGGCGGTGCTATATATAATGGCAGTGCTCATGACTGTTCTTTTCTAGATTGTTCTGCTTCCGGCGGCTATGAGAGTTTTGGTGGTGCTATCCAACATGGAAGTGCCTATAACTGTTCCTTTGTAAATTGTTTTGCTTCCGCTAATTTTGGTGCTTACGGTGGAGCTATTCGTTCTGGAGGTGCCTATAACTGTTCCTTTGTAAATTGTTCTGCTTCTAATGGTTTTTATAATCGAGGCGGAGCTATTTCTGGAGGTAGTGCCTATAATTGTTCCTTTGCAGATTGTTATGCCACTAATGCCGGCGGTGCAATTTATAATGGTAATGCCAAGGATTCCATTTTCAGGAACTGTTCTTCTAAAGATTCTAATGCAGCCATATGTAAAGGTACTGATACCAATTGCACTTTCATCGAATGCCAAGCCCTTGCTGCAATCAATTCCATCAGAACAAGGGATGTAAATTATGGAGAGTCAGCCTATGTCTTTGTTGATGGTGAAGCCAGTGCAGGTTATGTGAACATCACAGTAAACGGAAAAACTAAAAAAGTCAAACCCGAATCATCAGTTTATTTCTCCGATTTATCTTCTGGCACATATGAAGTCCGGGCCACTTATCAGGGAAGTAATGACTACAAAGCCCAAAACGTAACAACCACATTAAAAGTAAACAAAGTTGATTCGATAAGAAGCATTAGTGTCAAACGAGAAAAATATATTCATAATAATGACAAAATCCAATTCTCATACAATCAATCCAGACTTTATGTATACTTGAGAAACACAGCTGTTCCCGGTTCCATCACAGTTAAAATCAATAATTTAACTTATATAAGAAATACTACCGGCCATTCCGAAATGTCATTCTCGTTAGGCATCATGAAACCCGGAACATATGATATTAAAGTTATTTATGACGAAAACGTTAATCATAAGGCTCAAAATGAAACACTTAACTTTGAGGTAGTCAAGGCAAAACCAATCAGTTATCTTTATCTTTCCCCATATGATTATTACTCATTTGACAATTTCTCAAGGCAAATCAACTATGACGCTAAAGATACATCACTCGATATTTATTTGAATAGTGACCGCATTGTAGGCAATGCCCATGTAACCGTAAACGGCGCATCCCATAAGGCTTTCGCCATAAAGGGAAAATCTGAAATATTAAACATTCCGTTGGGCATCTTGAATGTTGGAGAGAATGTGATTAAGGTGACCTACGGCGGAAGCGCATATTTTGATGCTCAAGAAGTCTCATTCAATATTAATATGCTTAAGGCAACCCCAATAGCTTCTGTGGAAGTTTCCAATTGTGCTGTTGGCTCAGATCCTACAATAAAGGTCAAAGTCAACAATGTCAACGGGAACATCTGGTTCACCGTCTCTGATGAGAATGGAAACAATATTCTGACTGACAAGATTCACATCGAGAACGGATTGGCAATAGCTTCAGTTTCCAGCCTTGCCTCAGGAAAATATCGCCTGCACATCTACTATGCCGGAACCGCCCGCTACAATGCCCAAACAATCAAGACCAACTTTGAAGTGACAAAGATTTCACCGGAACTGTCCGTTTCAAAAGCTACAGTGGACGGCAAGACCGTCCTTACTGCAAATCTGGCTGAAGATGCACCTGGAAACGTGAAATTTGAAGTCAACGGAAGCACATACAAGGCCAAAATAACTAAAGGTGTGGCAACCCGTACACTGCCTGATTTGGCACCTGGAACCTACACCCTAAAAACCAGTTATGCCGGCAACTACAAATATCTTGCAGAAACAAAAACACGTTCAATAACAATCAAATAGAGGATTTTTATTCTCTATTTTTTCTTCTTTTTTAGTCATGATTTCACGGACTCTCCGATGAAATTTGAATTTCAATAATAATCCAAAATTCCACAACCAAAACACCCAAAAACTAAAAGTATATTAATACCATTAAACTAAAATTATAATATTATCATATCACTGATGGTAATAGTTATTTTCACATCCTATGTTACTAGTATTTATGGGCTTTTTTGATACTAGGCAGCTGATAACATAGATTTATATACCCAGACAGAACTGATTAGAGGTTATATCATGCAAAGATCAAGAGGATTAAAAAGCAGATCAAGAAAAAAAATGACAAAGGTACAAAGACCGGGCAGAACCAACCCGATTACCAACAGAATGCAAAGATTTGAAGAAGGAGATTTAGTTCACATTACTATTAACCCAAGTATCCAAAAAGGCCAACCTGCACCTAGATTCCACGGTAAAACCGGAAAAGTCATTGGTCAAAAAGGAAAAGCATACATCGTAGCTTTAAAAGATGGAAACAAAGCAAAAGAGTTAATAGTAAGACCTGACCACTTAAAATTACAAAACTGATTTCTATGATTGGAAAAGAAGTTATCGAAAGCGAACCGATTTCCGGTGCTGAAGTCAAAAAAGTTCTTGAAGACTTTTCTGAGGACAACGAATTGAACTATGAACAGAACCTTACATTGAACCACCTTGCAAGGTTCAAAAGATATTCCGTTGAGGATTCAAAGGAAATCGTTGAAAAGCTCCAGGACGAATTTGGCCTAAGGCCTAAAGTCGCTGTTCATATTGTTGATTTAGTTCCTAAAGATTTGGCGGACATGAGACTTATTTTTGCCAAGGAACCTTCCAAAATCGACAAGGAAGACATGGAAAAGATCCTTGAATTTTTGGAACAATATGATGTTGAAGAATAGTTTCAAAACTATTCACTTTTTTTATTATTTTTTATACTATTTTTTTATCCCAGTGTAGCTTTTTTTAGATATCTTTATTACACTTGAAAAATAAAACTATTTATAAGTTTGAATTAATAGCTAATTCAAGTTTTAAAAAAACAATAGTGAGTGATAAAGATGGATAATAGAAGAAAAAGAGAGAATAAACCAGCAGTAAAAAAGGAAGAATATGCTGTTGTACTTGATTATCTAAGCCGAGGCTATGTTAAGTCTGATATGTCTAAATTCGGAGGCAAACCTATTGCTCAAGCTATTGGTACAGAACAATTCACTTTACTCGAATTAGCTCCTAAAAACGGTGTTGATTTGGAAATACAGGACACCGTGTATATTGGAAGAGGAAAAAGAGACAAAATATACAGAGTGCTTGGAAAGCTCGATTATGAAAACTTGACTGCAACAAGCAGAATAGAACTGGACTACGCAATTCGCGATATCGTTGAAGCAAACGAAGACAAATACGTTGAATTCTTCAACAAGACAGAAGCGCTAAGCACAAGACTTCATTCACTAGAGTTAATTCCAGGAATCGGCAAAAAATATATGTGGGACATCATCAAAGCAAGAGAGGAAAAGCCGTTCGAATCATTTGAAGACATCTCCGAAAGACTCCCTACATTGGCCGACCCTGCAGGTATGATTGTAAACAGAGTTAAACAGGAATTGGATACAACAACTCCAAGAAGAGGTAAAAACAAATACTACATATTTACACAACCTCCAAGAAGACCTAAAAATACTAGATAAAAGTGATAAATTGACTGGTGGAACTTCCCAATCCTTATCTAAAATAACCAAATCTATTTTAAATCAGTATGGGATTAAGCTGAATAAAAATCTTGGTCAGAACTACCTGATTGACAAGAACAAAAGAGACCAGATTATCGGCTTTGGAAACATCAATAAGGATGATGTTGTTTTGGAAATCGGGACTGGGATAGGAACACTGACAATTGAAATTGCCAAAAGAGCTAAAAAAGTAATAGCCATCGAACAGGACAGAGGGATTTCAGACATCCTTGCCCAAAGGCTTAAAGACGAAAAGATAGATAATGTAGAGCTTATAAACGATGACGCACTGAAGGTTGAATTTCCGAAGTTCAACAAGATTGTGTCAAATCTACCTTATCAAATCTCATCACCGATAACTTTCAAATTTCTGGACTATGATTTTGACTTGGCCGTTTTGATGTATCAGAAGGAATTCGCTGACCGCATGAACGGTGAAGTCAGTACCAAAAACTATTCCAGACTTTCAGCAATGCTTTATTTTAAATGCGACGTTTTGAAACTGACCGATGTGAGCGCCGAAAGCTTTCTTCCGAAGCCCGAAGTCGATTCCACTGTCGTCTGCCTGAAGCCTAAGGAAACCCGTATTCCGGAAGAGGATTTTAATTTTTACTCCAAAATCACAAAGGCACTATTCCAGCACAGAAACAAGAAAATAAGAAATGCGCTGATCGATTCCAGGCATGTGTTCTGCAGCCTTGACAAGAAGGAAATGAAAAAAAGGCTGAACTCCATCGAGGATGAGCGGCTGGAAGACTATCTCAAAAAGAGGGTGGTCATGCTTACGCCCGAAGAGATTCTGTTTTTGTCAAAAGAGATTAACGAGATTTTAAGGGAGTAGGTATAATGGCTGATTTTATTATAAATACCGATGACAATGTTTATGTTCCGGCTGAGGACAGCTATCTGCTGGCCGATAATCTGCAAATCAAGGAAGGCCAGAGTGTTCTTGAAATAGGAACCGGATCAGGAATAGTTGCGATGTATGCATCAAGGCTGACCGACAGGATTACTGTAACTGACATCAACTTCGATGCCTGTCTGCTTTGCGAGAAAAACTTCAAGGCGAACAGCATTGAAAACATTGAAATCCTATTCGGAAACTTATTTGAACCGGTGAAAAACAGAAAGTTTGATGTAATTTTATTTAATACTCCATATCTACCTACCGAAGATGACGAAGTTTTGGATGACACTATAAATTATGCATTCGATGGTGGATTAAACGGTAGGAAAGTCATTGACTTATTCTTAAATGAAGTGGGAAATCATTTAAATGATGGTGGAATTGTCCAGCTGATACAGTCTTCACTTTCGGGCAACGACGAAACCTTGGAAATGCTCGACAGGCTGGGCTTTATAGCTGAAATTGCCGCTAGCGAACACTTCTTTTTTGAAGACATAACGTTGATTAATGCTTATAAAATATGATTAGGTGATTTGAATGGAAGAATGGAAAAAATTAGTTTATATAGGAGCCATACTCATAATATTAGCAATAATGTTTGCCATATTAAGGAAAGAATTTAACATTTGGATTATAATGATAATCATTGTTGCGGCGCTTGACATTGCAGTGGGATTATACAGGAAAAAATTGGGAAGATAACACTCCCATAAATAATTAATACCTCATCTACTTGCTTATTTAATCAATTAAACCCTATTTTTGGTTGTATAGCTTGATGTTTGTTTTTTGTAGCGATTGCTATTTATTTTATAATATAATAAATATAATAATAAGTAGGTGATAAATAATGGGAAAAATTTTTTGTACAGAATGTGGTGAAGAATTAGATGATTCAGTAATGTTCTGCTCCAAATGTGGAAATCCTATTGAATCCGATAAATCCAATAATACCAAACAAAATGTTTCAGCAAATACTGATAATACCGTGAATAATTTACTTAATAACCTCTTAAATGAACCTAAAATCCTTATACTTCTTGCAGCCGTTATTTTATTGATTATTGGTGTTTTTGCTCTTATGAGTGGAGGCGGTGATCTGGTTGATGTTAGTGAAGTAATATTTGAAACTGGAATTCATTATGGAGATACACCATTTGGAGGAGCTATAGAATCTGCTGCAACACAATATGCTGATGAACAACAAGAAAAAATATTCAAGGAAACTGGTAAAGTTTTGACAGAAAAAGAATACAAAGAACTTGAAGACAAATATATACAAGAGCATGGTGGTGCCACTAATAGTGGAGGTGGAAGTTACGTATCAGCAGTTGCCTTTAAAATAATCCCTAAAGAAACAATTTCTGGAGTAAATGCATTCAAACTTAATAATTTGAAAGTTACTTATGAAAATGGGGCTACTGAGGATTTTGACACTATAACCTTTAACAATAAGAACACTTATTTTGAAAATAAGGAATATGGTTTCCATTATAAATTCTATACTGATGAGGATGTCCGTGGTCAAAACGTCCATATTAGTGCAGATATTGTTGTAGATACTCTTAATCAACAAAATAAAGTTATTGGCCATCTTGATTATGATACAATTGCTGATGCATGGTCTGCAACATATGCTTAAAAATATTTTTTATAATGTAGTGAGGAGTTGTCAATTCGATGACTCCAACTTTTTTTAAAAACTTAATTGAAAAATAAGGAATCATTAAAAAAAAATAGAAAAATTGGGAGAATTAGAATTCTCCATCGAAAACAAGCTCTGCAGGGCCTTCCATGAAAGCTCCAAGAGCATCTTCTTTTTCATAAACGTTGAATTTCAAGTCTCCGCCAGGCAAGTGAAGCAAAATATCACTGTCAAACAGGCCTAGCTTGTAGCCGGAAATGGCTGTTGATGTGGCTCCGGTACCGCAGGCCAATGTTACGCCTGCACCCCTTTCCCAGGTAATCATCCTGCCCTCTTTTTTGGAGATGACTTCCACGAAGTGGACGTTGATCTTTTCAGGGAAAACTTCATGTGCTTCAATGGCCGGACCGTATTTGTTGATGTCAACTTCATCAACATCATCGACGAAGATTATCGCATGAGGGTTTCCGACGCTGATTGCTGTCAGTTTGAATGTTGTGTCAAGAACCTCCAATTCACCGTCGAGGAATTCGTCGACATCTGCAGTCATTGGAATTTCAGGAGTTTTAAATGTTGACAAACCCATATCCACCTTGAACAGTACAGGTTCATCGTCTTCCAAAGTGATTTCAATTGTCTTGATTCCTGCCCTTGTTTCTACAGTCATTTTTTCCTGCTTGAGAATGCCTTTTCTATATACAAAGTCTCCAAAGCATCTTATGCCGTTTCCGCACATTTCGGCTTCGCTGCCGTCAGGATTGAACATTCTGTATCCGATATCAGCAACTTCAGACGGTTCGACGAAAAGTACGCCGTCCCCACCGACGCCGAAGTTTCTGTGGCATAGCATTCTGCATGCTTCTGGTTTGTCCGCTTCAGGTATGACTTCCCCTTTGCTTTCGTCTATTATTGGGAAATCATTTCCTATTCCGTGCATTTTTGAAAATTTTAATCCTTTTAAATCAACCATAATATCAACTTATTTCAAATGTGGTGGTATTGTTTGTTTTCTGTACAGGTCTTCAAAGGTTTCCCTTTCGCGCACAAGGATCGGTTCTCCGTCGCTGACCAACACTTCACTGGTAAGCGGCCTTGAGTTGTAGTTTGAAGACATTGTAAAACCGTATGCTCCTGCGTTTAGGATACCCAATACATCTCCTTCTTCAACATCAGGCATTGGCCTGTCACGTGCGAAAAGGTCTCCTGATTCGCAGACATTACCTGCAATGTCGACTTCCTGGGTGTTTGGAGCATCCATTTTGCTTGCATTTACGATATGGTGGTATGAATCATACATTGCAGGTCTTAGGAGTGTGTGGAAACCTGCATCAACACCGATGAATTTTCTGTAGCTTTGTTTTAAACTGTTGACTGTCACAAGAAGCACGCTTGCATCTCCGACTATGTATCTTCCAGGTTCAAGATACATTGTTGGGTTTCCCATGTCATACTGTTCAAGTTTCTCTTTGAAGAGTCCCACGTTGACTTCTGCGAACTTGTCCAAGTCCACAATGTTTTCTTCAGGTGTGTAAGGGATTCCTACGCCTCCACCGAAATCAACGAATTCGAAGTCTATTCCTGCTTCCTGGTGGACTTTTCCTGCAATATCCATTGTGGATTCGATGGCAAGTTTGAATGGTTCAGGGTCCAATATTCCGGAACCGATATGGGAATGCATACCGATAGGGTTGAATCCCAATTTTTTTGCCATTTCATATACTTCAACTGCTTCATTGTCCATTATACCGAATTTACTCATTACTCCACCGGTTATGCAGTGGTCATGGTGTCCTGCACCTACCATAGGGTTTACCCTGAATGAGATTTTCAATCCTTCAGGATCGACCATTTTGGCCAGCCTGTTGAGTGCTGATACTGAATCGATGTTGAGGACTGCACCTTCATCGTGGACATATTTCAATTCGTCATTGGTAATGTTGTTACCTGTGAAAAGTATTCTGTCCCCGGAAAATCCTACCATTTTTGCTATGTGGACTTCTCCAGGTGAAACCGCATCAATGCAGCATCCTTCAGATTCCAATATTTTCATGACTGCAAGGTTGGTGTTGGCTTTGCATGCGTAAAACACTTTGAAATCAGAGTAGTATTTTGAAAATGCAGAATAAAATCTGTTATAATTGTCTCTTATCCTAGCCTCATCGATGACATAGGTTGGAGTTCCGAATTCTTCTGCAATGTCTACTGCATCGGCACCACCGATATCAAGGTGGTTTTTATCGTTTACTTTAATATTCAAATCCATGATTAAAACTCCTAAAAAAGTTACATTATGTATTTAGTTATTTATTTCAAACTATTTAAAATTAGTGAAAAAATCAGGCCTAATGTTTAATATTTATTCCAAAAAGTTATATTATTAAAAAAAAGAAAGGATAAATCAATGAGAAAAACCTATTGGGCTGGCCTGGCGAAACCGGCCGTGGGCGGAATTATAGCCATTAAGATTATATTCATTGGCAGATGAGATTGAAACTTTCACTGCCCCAAATCTCAATGGCACACATTAATCCAACAATCCATAGAATGAATGAGTGATAAAATGCATAGAAAATACGGACTTACAATGCGCGGAATAATCAAGAACGATGACGGCAAAATACTGATTTTAAAAAGGCATCCACTCTCAAAGACCGACCCTGACACCTGGGAGCTTCCGGGAGGCAAAGTGGATCCCGGCGAATCCTTTGATGATGCTCTTGTTCGTGAGATTAAGGAGGAAACAAGTCTGGATGCTAAAGTTGGAGACTTTGCAGAAGCCGTACAGAACGATTATGCCCACAAAAGGACCGTGCAGCTGATAATGTATCTTGATGATGTTGAAGGTGATGTCAAAATCAGCGATGAGCACATTGACTGGATGTGGGCTGATTTGGGTGATGTTGAATCCTTGGAACTGTCCAGTTCATTTAAAAAAGTTTTGAAAAAAAGAAATTGGAAAATTTAATCAATCAAATCTTCCATCTCAATGATAAATTTGCCCTGTCTGCATTTTGTGCATGTTGAATTCTCATGCAGATAGTATACTTCCTCACCGCAATCAGGACACAGGTCAAAATCGCGGCGAATGAAAATTGTCAGGTCATTTGTATGGTCTTCAAGAATGGCCTTAATCTCGGAATCTGTTAACTCCGCATTGTTTTCGCTTATGACAAATTTGTTGATCTGCTTTTTGCAATGGGAACAGAAATATCCGTGATATTCACCGGCAAACTTATAGTTCTGTCCGTTTGAAAAGTCATAAAGTGTTTCGCCGATATGGAACTCATCGTTTTCATCCAATACAAATGAATACTCCGCCCTTGTAGGCAATTCAGTACCGCATTTTAGACATTTCTGGAAAACATCATCGAACTGGATGATTTTTGCAGAATCATCGAACTGCTCCAGCAATTGAATGACCTTTCCGTCATCTATTTCAGGTGACTTTTTATAAATGATAAATTTGTCTACGAATTTATCGCAATTATAACAGTAATATTCAGCAAAATAGCCTTTTATAGGGGCTTCGGAACTTTCTGCTGAAGTGGATTTCAACAAAGGCTCGACATGAACCATCAAATCGTCATCGATCCAGAATATCTTATCGATTGATTTGAAGCTGTATCCACATGAATCGCATACAAATTCCAGTTCTCTTGCCATGATTAACGCCTCCTTGAGAAATTAAATTTATAATATTTCATCCAAAGCCTTTACGAATTCATCGATTTCTTCTTTTGTAATTATAAGCGGTGGGACAAATCTTAAAACCTTGTCGGCAGTACAGTTGATTAGGAATCCTGCTTCTCTTAGCTTGTCAACGTATTCCGCACCAGGCTTGGTCAATTCCAAACCGACCATCAAACCTTTTCCTCTTACTTCCTTGATGATTTCCTTATCCAGTTTTTTAAGCTCGGCGATGAAATAGTCTCCGACTTCATTGACATTGTCGAGGATGTTTTCCTCATCGAATGTGTCAAGAACAGCGTTTGCTGCTGCACAAACGAGCGGTCCTCCACCGAAAGTGGTTCCATGATCTCCAGGTACGAATGCGGCGGCTACCTTTTCTGTTGCAAGGATTCCACCCATTGGAACTCCTCCTCCGATTCCTTTAGCCATTGTCATGATGTCAGGTTTGACGTCGAATAATTCGTGTGCAAACAATGTTCCGCATCTGCCGAAACCTGTCTGGACTTCATCCACAATGAATACGATGTCCTTTTCATGACAGATTTCTTCTATCTGCTTCAAGTAGTCCTTATCCGGAACGTTCACTCCACCTTCACCTTGGATAGGTTCGACTATGATTGCTGCGGTATTTTCTGTAATGGCCTGCTTGATTGCGTCAATGTCGTTGTATGGGACATTGATGAAGCCTTTTGGCAAAACGCATTTGAAAGGTTCATGGTATTCCTCATGTCCTGTTGCGGCCAAAGTAACCAATGTTCTTCCGTGGAATGAATCTACAGTTGATATAACTTCGCTTTTACCTGTGTATTTGATGGCGAGTTTTATGGCTCCTTCGTTTGCTTCAGCTCCGCTGTTTGCATAGAATATTCTGTCGAAACTGGTTTTGTCAATCAATTTTTTGGCATATACCAATGCAGGTTCGTTATAGTAAATGCTTGAAATGTGGATGAGCTTTTCTGCCTGATCCTGGATTGCCTTTACAAGTTTTGGGTGGTTGTGGCCTAATGCGTTAACGGCAATACCCGCAAACATGTCCAAGTACTCATTTCCATCAATGTCTGTGACCTTAACACCTTCACCATGGTCCAATACAATTGGCTGTCTTGTGAAAGTGTTTATGAAATAATCATCTTCAATTTTAATTAATTCCTGAGTATTCATAATATCCTCCTTGAACTATCTAATCACTAAATATATTTGATTTCATCAATAATAAATACTTCTACGACTTATGAGGTGTTAATCCAAATATTGTCAGCTTTCAATCAGATTTTCGAAACTGAAATGAAATTCAAGATGATTTCAATAATGGCATAGAAGTTCATGTTTATGATTTAAATATTTTAAAACCATTTGTTTTCAATTTATAGATTAATTATCTTGTTTTATTGTATTTTACGATGCAAGTGGGCACTTACACTCGAAAAACTTTATATACTGCCTTGTTTATATAATTAAACTGTACGAGGACAATTAATTCAGAAAAAAAATGAATTAATTTTTCCTGTAATTCGAACTCAATAAAACTTACATTAATAATAATCGAAGGAATCAAAAATGAAACTCAACAGCAAAATCTTATCAATAATGGCAATATTTTTAGTTCTCATTTCAGCAGGATCAGTATGCGCTGCTGAACATGTAGCAGAAGTAAACGACGCAACCCCAGTAACCGACGTAAACGCAACAGAAGTAAACAACACAACCAACGTAACAAACGACACCGATGTAGCTCCATCAAAATACATCATCCCACCTGACGCAAACCACGACGAACAACACCCATTCAACCCTAACGCAACAAACACAACAAACACAACCAATGCTACTGTTAAAGCAGCTGTACAACACACAACCCCAGTACAACACGCAACCGGAAACCCAATCCTCGCATTATTAGCAGTATCTGCAATCATCGGTGCATACAGCCTCAAAAGAAGATAGGTGAACCCCCCAAAACCTATCTTTTTTTATTCTTTTTTTATTCATAACTTCTTTTAACATTAATGATTTTTCTTATGATCTTTTCCGGATTTTGAATTCATAATTTTGAATGTCAAATCATCATCAAAACATTTCAAATATTAAATAACTTATTTATCCTATTTGTTTTCCAATAATAATTGTTGATTATTTGTTTTTTTATATTTATTGATGTAAATAGGCACTTACACTCGAAAAACTTTATATAGTGCCTTTGATAAAGTAATAAACAGACAGGGAAAGTCAGAAGACACAAAAACCCTGAATTTAAAAAGGTGATAAAATGTTCTTAATCTCCTACACGATTGAAAGCTATGAACTCTAGAAGGCAACTAACAAACAGAACGACAAAAATTCAAAAACAGCAAAAAACCCCCAAATAACAAAAACTCAAAAACAGCAAAAAGGTGATAACATAATCTGCTGCGAAATGATGAAAGAACCCTTGAACATGTCGACGAAAAACCTCCAATGAGGGTTCAACAATAACTATCGCAACACTAATGCGACTACACTAAAAAAACATAGACTACTGCAAAGCAAATAAATTTTAAAGAAAACAATAACCCTCCATATAAACCAAAAAAATATTAAGGTTTCAAAAATCTTAATATTTTTTCCTTCCATTTATCCAACCAACCACCATATCTTTTTGAAAATTAAATACTTGTTTTTAATGAAATCAGTTTTAAAACATGATGGCCTGGAAAATTGAAAGGTTAAAAAAAGAATTAAGGTTAAAATGAGAATTATATTAAATAATCCTCTTCAAGTTGGGCTTCCACCCCCACCATCATCACTGCCACCGCTATCCGGCACAACAGCAGGCGTGTAATCATCACTGCCACCGCCATAGTCATAATCATAACCACTATAGCCATTATCATAGCTATAATAATCATTGGTTGATTCCCAATATCCATCAGAATAGCCGAAATAATATGCATTCAGAAGGTCATCTTGAGAATACATGTTTTTATCATCATTAGGATTTTTGGTTACATTCTTTTTAACCGGGGCGGAAGCGGAACTGCTGCCAACGGGTGTTGCACTAACCCCTTCCTTAGGAGCTCCCAAAGTGAGGCTGTCAAGCATGTGCTTGAGAATATCCATATCACCGCAGCCTATGATAATGTTGTCATGTGTCTCATTGCTTGAAATATTGACGAGATAATAGTGAGTTCCGTTTAATGTGTTTTCCTTGATTTGATAACCTTTGTATGTTTCAACGTCATGTGCACCTGTCAGAAGTGCCTCCCTTGCCATTGCAAATGCTGCCGCTCCTACCAGAGTCAGATTATCTGCGCTGTTATATGAGATGACGGAAACCTTTTTGGACGGGCAGGCGTATGTTCTGATTCCGTTTTCATCCTCCTGCCAGACCACATCATCTGCCTTTGGAGCTTCCATTGTGGATCCGCTGCTGATTTGGATTGTCTGATATTCAACAGACTGGAAAAATAGGAAATAGCTGATTCCTACTGCAAGCACTGCAATGACTGCAATCAATCCGATTATAATATATTTCTCATTGTCCATTTTACCACATCATTGCCATATTATATATAAATGTTTAGAATCTCAAGGTTAAAAAGATTGCATTTTTCAATCCATTAATTATAATAATGGACTAAACCAAATAATAATTAGGTGATAAAATGAAAGTCGCGATAATCGAAACTGACAAGGGAAACATCGAACTTGAACTTTTCCCAAATGAAGCGCCTGGAACTGTAGCTAACTTTGAAAAATTGGCCAACGAAGGTTTCTATGACGGTTTGACCTTCCACAGGGTAATTCCTAACTTTGTGATTCAAGGCGGATGCCCTATCGGAAACGGTACCGGCGGACCTGGCTATACCATCAAATGTGAAACCGAAGGAAACCCTCACAAGCACGGTACTGGTGCATTGTCAATGGCACACGCAGGTAAAGACACCGGTGGAAGCCAATTCTTTATTACACACTGCCCACAACCACACTTGGACGGTGTCCACACCGTATTCGGTCAGGTCATCAAAGGTCAGGATGTTGTTGATGCTATCCAGCAAGGCGACGTCATGAACAAAGTGACCGTTGAAGAAAGATAATCATTATCTTTCAATTTTTTTCTTTTTTTTTAGATTGCTTCAATCCTTTAAAGCTGTAGAAAAACAAGTTAGGGTTTAGAGACTAATCAATGTTATTTATGAAACGATTTTTTTTCTGATTTTTAAAAAATAAGATCATGGCCCTGCGGCCGATTTGATAGAACAGATAATTCATTAGGTTAATTGCACTACCAGCCCTTAAGTAGTGCATTAAATCCTAATGGTCAACATTATGTGTTTTGAAGGGGCTGCATGGCCAAATGACCCCCATAGACCTGCAAGCCCGACTTCAATCTTTTTTAACATTTTTCCGTGTTTAGGAAAGTGAATTTGACACTTTCCTCAAGCCCTTATTTAAGTTCAACTTGCCAAATATCCCATTTTTTTACCAAATGTCTCAAATAAGAGTTGTTGATTTTTTTTATACTTACCTTAAGTTTCAGGCATTCGCCTCGTGTTTCGTCAAATATCCCAAATAAAAGTTGAATATTATTAATTACTTCATTAAATATAAATTCCGCAACATCGGCGGATGATGTTATGAGAATACAATGAGATGAAGGGAAGTGATGTGGCACTTGCCTCAATCTCATCGAATTTCAAAAACACTTCATTTTACTCCATTTTTTCTATTCGAAGCGAGGAAAGAAGATGAAGACTTTCCTCAACCCTTTTCGAATTTCAACCCACCTCGCACCCATATTTTTTTCAAAATAGCTCCACGAAAAGCAAATGACGGCTTTCCAAATAATTAGAAATTCGAAATCCGGGCAAGCGACGTTTAGATGACCACCTCCCGTTGGCATAAGGCGTGCGCACCGTCATTGGATAAGCTAAGTGTGGATTGTCCAATCACAAGTGAATCGGCCAGAATAAGATCTACGGCAACTATTTCACTTTCCCATGAAATGAAGAATGATGAAATAGCATTTATGCAAAAAATAGTAGCATTTGAACTTGAATTATCGTCGACGATGCAATCGATTATCGGCAATTCCAGATTAAAAGCGGATTCGCAATTACAGTCATTGCCTAAAAATGAGTTATTAAAAGCCAGTGTTTCGGTAATGGTATTTCTTGCATCGAAGTATTTTAAGCAGTGTTTATATATATTGTTGTTGAATGTCAGAGTGCCTGTTGCAGAAAAGTCATAGGCATCCCTACAGCCAGTGCTTGAATTTGCGATAATCAAGTCGGGGTTTGCAATTATTGAATATTCCAGATTGTAGTCTGTAACGTCCAGTCTATCGCAGTATAAATTTACCTTCAATCCATCATAATCAAAGCCTGAAGAGTTATTGTACAGCGAATCGGCGTAATCTATAACGGCATTTCCGTTCATATCCATGCCTGAAGAGGTGAGATTGCCTTCGCAGTTTGACTCTGATAACCCTTGGCTGCAGTCAATTGCCAATATGCTTTTTAGATTGCGGATTCTTGTTTCATCCTCATCCACATTTCTTGGAACGATCATGACGCTGGCGGTACATATCTGAGTATAATAACCGTATGAATGCACCATATAATCGCCAATGCCCTCTCCGGCGATTACTGCGTTGTATTTGATGTTGCCTTTCATATCATGACTGCAATCTCCGTGTTCACATAATCCTTGTGTTTCCACGGACTGTTCAGGGCTGTTTGCAAAAATAGGGTTGTCAGTGTTGTTTATGGACAATTGGGTGCTGAAAACATCATTTATGGCCCAGCCTAACGATTCGTTGGATACCTGTGCTTCGGACTTCATCTGTGAAACATCATCCGGCAGAATGTCTGCTACACTGCCCACGAAACTGCACATGAAACATTCATCCGCAACCGGGCTTTCCGCTGCACATCCTGTAAAACCGCACATGGAACTTTCTTCCATGACTGGGATGTCAACATCCACTAAGCTTTGATTATTGTCATTTACACTATCGGAATCGGCCGCATAAGTGCCTGATGCGCATGCAAAAAGGCATATGCATACAGTCAATACCAACAATGCTTTGAATTTATATGTAAACTTAAAACCTCCATATAATAACTACTGCATGATTAGATTTGAAAAGTGTTTTATATAAATATTTTCGCAAGTAAGCACTTGCTTGCACTTCGTTTTTGAAAAAAAATCGTCCGATAATCAATAATAGAATAAACAGATGCTGGAATAATTTTTAAATGATTTGGGACAAATTAAATTAACTTTAAAATCATGTCTTTTCCCTTTGATGCAGGCAAAGATTTTCAAAATCGCCGCAAGCCATATCGGCCGTCAAAAGATATTTAAGAAAGAAAGCATATGGAGAAAAAGGGAAAAACAACGAGTTTTTCCCGAGTTATGAATAAATATGAGTTTTTATAAGAATAATAATTTGCAATAGATTATATGGAGAAAATTGGGGAAAAACAATAAGTTTTTCCCGAGTTATGGATAATATGAGTTTTTATATGAATAATAATTGTTAAATGGGGGATTTTAAATCCACATATACATTAACCTCCTAATAGCGCGTGTCATGATTTTCACCTCTTGATATTTATTTTATTGAGTTTGGAATTTCGTAGGCCTCATCCTACCTACTATTTAGTTTATACAAGCTCATATATAAAGCTTTTCGAATGTAAGTGCCTACTTACATCTTAAAATGGAAAAAATAAAGAAATTAAAGCTTTATTTAAAATTTAAAGTTAAAATATGTAAAAAAATTAGAAAAAAAGAGTTAAACATTGATGAAATAGCTATCTCAGCTGAAAACATCTACTCGCTTTCAAGGTGTCTAATCAATTCCTGAAGCTTATCAATCTGGAGCTGGAATTCCTCTTCTCTTGGTGTGCCTTTGACCTTTTCCAGCTTGTTTTGAAGTTCATCTAATTTGTTTTTTGCAAGTTCCAATCTTTTGTCTGCCATCTAATCACCTGACTGATTAAATATATGGTAACAAGCCATTATATAGTTAATGAAGGCCCATGAAGTGTTCGGTCATGGCGAACTTAAACACATAATAACTATAAAGTACATATAATATATTATGGAAAACGAAAAGAAAATAATAGTGGCCATGGTAGCAGTGATTGCAGTCCTCCTGATTGTTGCAGGATACTTTGCACTTACCCCTCATCAGGATGACGGAAAGCCAATGGCCAACAACACTACACTGAAAAACAAGACCGTGAAAAATGCTACATTGGTTGAAAAGACATCCACCAGCAGTTCTGAAAGCGGACAATACGGCTACTGTGCGATTTGCGGAAAGGCATTGAGCGCTTCAGAGGCAAATAATGAATTTACCCAAGGAAAAGTATGTACCAGCTGTGCAAAAAATCCGTATTACCAGACAGGGGAAGGCGCTGAATACGCAAACCAGAAACTGTTTGAAGCATATCCCGAAGAGTATGGTTGGATGTATGATGATACCCCTACCGTTGAGCACACATACGATTATTATCCTGATGATGGTGGAGATTCTGGGGACAATTACTATTAATTAGAGCTTTATTTAAAATTTAAAATTAAATTATATAGAAAAATGGGAAAAAAAAGATTTAATCGTGCGGTTATGAAGGTGGTTAATTTTCATCTTCAACTATTTTTTCTAAATAATGGCCTAATTTTTGAACAACACCAACAACTAATGCATTGCCCATCATGAAATATCTTCTTCTTTCAGTCATGGCCTTAGATTCTATATTTGTCCAATTATCCGGAAACATTTGGATTCTTTCTGCTTCAACTGGAGTTAATGTTCTTAGATTACCTGAAACCTTATCTTTAACAACGTGTGAACTCCTATTTGTTGTACTTTCACTTGTAAGCATTGTTCTTGCTGGAACATCTAACTTATCAGGAAATGCGAGTTGCCCTTCCGAAAAATAATATTTTTCACCATTAGGTTTTGTTCTTTCAATTTTCTTTGATCCCTTTAAAAATGTCCATTTTTCTAGTTTTTCATCTAGAAGGAAATATTTTTCATCAACTTCACCTTTCTCAAGAATGTCACCCAATGTAGTTATTTCTTTACACTCTTTTGGTTCGACTTTATATGTATGAATAATTCCATTGACCATTATTCCCGCATTAAAAAAGTGGAAATTAAATTCATCACTAATATAAACAATGTCTTCAAACTCTTCTTGTGAAATAATAGTATTTCCTTTCTTTAATTTGACATCCTTAATCGGGAACTCTTTTGCAAAAATACCATTAGAGTAAACTATTTGTTCTGGAGAATATTTTTTCATTTCCTTAAAGTAATTAGTAGATTCATGATAAGCAAAAATAAAGACTCTTCTTCTTTTTTGAGGAAATCCATATTCTGCAGCGTTAATTACTCTCCACTCAACAGCATAACCATTATCCAAAAGTGATCTTAACATTATGCCAAAATCACGGCCTCTTTGAGTTGAAGGAGATCTTAAAAGTCTATCAACATTTTCAAGTAAAACAAAAGGAGGTTGCTTTGCCTCTAAAACTTCAGCAATTTCCCACCATAAAACTCCTTTTTTACCTTCGATACCTTTTTCATTGGAAAGAGATCTTGCAACAGAGTAATCTTGACATGGAAAACCGCCAACCAAAAGAGTGTGGTCTGGAATTGTGGTCTTATCAACTTCACCAATATCCTGACATACACATGAATTTTCACCAAATCTTTCAATATAACAATCAAATGCCGCTTGTGTTTTAGTAGATGGTTCCCATTGATTGGCCCAAACAAAATTCCAATTATTTTGTTCTTTAACTGTTCCGCCATCGAATTCAACATCATTGAATCCACAACGGAAACCTCCAACACCTGCAAATAATTCTACAACAGTTTTTTCCATATCAATTTCTCCAACATATTATATATTGGTTTATCAATATATTAATATTAATCAGAGCATTTGGAAAGTAATGATTAAAAATGAAATTCAAAACTGAAGAAGAATTACTTAAATATACTGAAAATATTAAAGGAAAAACATTTAAAGAAATCGATTCTAAACATCTACTTGATACTGCTAGTTTAAAGCAGGCTAAAGGATTATTAGGCCATGTTGTTGAAAGTGGATTTTATGACTATCAAATAAATAGTGATAGTCGTGCTGATTTTGAAGAACTTGACATTGAACTAAAAGTTACAGGTTATGTTAAAAACAAAAATGGAAGTTTAAGAGCAAAAGAAAGACTTGTTTTAAGTAAAATTGATTACAATAAGATTATTAATGAAACTTTTGAAAACAGCCATGTTCTTGGAAAATGCAGGAAAATGCTCCTCATATGGTATGAATATGACTCAAAAAAAGAAGCTAAAGACTTTTTAATCACAGATTACCAGTTATACGATATGAGCAAAGATATTGAAATCTTTAACAACGATTTTGAAATAATAAAAAGGAAAGTTCTAGACGGGAAAGCACATGAACTTTCAGAAGGAGACACATCTTATCTAGGCGCCTGTACTAAAGCAAGAACATCCTCTGACAGAACAACACAACCTTTTTCGGATATCTTACCAAAACCAAGAGCATATTCACTTAAAAATGCCTATATGACAGGTATCCTAAGAGAAAATCTTGAACCTAAATTAACAACAATTACAAACTTCAAAACCGTCGAAGAATATGTTAAGGATAAATTAAAGCCTTATTTTGGAAAAACACAATTGGAAATTCTTGAAGAGATTACTGGTATAGACCATAGCAATAATGTTCCAAAACATATCAGCAAAATGATATCTGATGAGTTAATTGGAAAAGATAATGAATTAGCTGAAAAAGATGAATTATTTGCAAAAACTAATTTTATAATTAAAAATTTGCCTATTAAGGAAGATGGAACTCCCCGTGAGAGAATGTCATTTAAAACTATAAGTTTAAGTGATTTTGAAGAAGAGTGGAAGGATTCTTACTGGAAAAATTATTTCGAAGAAACTACTTTAATCGTGATATGCTATCAAGAAGTTAATGGTAGCAGAAATGGATTTAGGATTTTAAAGGATGTTAAAAAGATAACATTTGATGATGAAGATTTGGATGCTTTCGAAAAAACATATAATCAGATTAAGATAGCTATCAATAAAGAAGATGTCAAATTACTGCCTACTTCAACTAATGGATTTAAAAATCAATTATTAGAAATAGCTCCAAAAGGAGTGAAAGGTGATAATGCATATGTTAACTTCTTTAAAAGAGATAAAACAAAAGTAGCTTTTATGATTAGTAAAAAATTATTAAATAAAAAAATTAAAAAAGGAATAAATTAAATCATTCCATGCTCTTCAATATATTCTGCTTCCGCCATAACGTCATCATAAGTTCTACCGGCTATTGTAGGATAATGACCATTTACGTCAACAACAATTCCCTCATCATTATAATAAAAATTATATTTTTCATTATAATTTAGTGAATTAGAAGAACTTGAAGACCCGGATGAAGTTTGTTGAACTGCAACTTCCTCTTTAACAACTTCCTCAATTGTTAATTTTTTCTGAGTACTGTTTCCAGTATAATTCTCATTTACACCATAAGTGCAGTTAACAGTATATTTTCCAGCAGTTTTATTTAATTTAAGTACTCCCACACCTTTAGAATCTGTGACAACAGATTCGTAATCTTTTGAATTATTTTCATCAATGATTGTTATATTAACAGTTTCACCACTAATTGAAGTTCCATTCATGTCTGTTAATTTAACAGTTAAATTATCTCCATTATATAAAGTTTCATTGCTTGTAATAGCTATTTACAGTCTTGTTTTGCGTTGAGTGCTGGTAAAAGAGTAAAACCCAATGCTATTAAAAGAATAGCAATTACAACTATAAGAATTATAATTATGTTTTTATTATCCATTTTAACACCTATTATAATATTGTGTATAAAACAATATAAATCCAACATAAAACAATTAATAAATATGTGATGCAAATGAAAATGCCTACCCAACTTGCACTAAACACCACGAATATAACTTATTCAACGAAATTAAAGAAAATCCTAATCAAACTTTATAGTATTACCCATTTCCTTAATCAGATTCAAATCATCGCCGATGACATACACCAGCTCATTTCCGCTTGTTTTTACTACAACCGGATAGGTATCACCATCATCGTCGGCCTCGAATATTATCAGATCTCCCTCCGGACCTTTATGATTAAGGTTCATCGGATAAATCGCTTCAAATATCACCTTGAAATGGTCTGTTGCATTTTTATCAAAATCCTTTGTTGAGTTCAAGTACACTATCTCCAAATCGCCTCCCATGAAGACCGCCACTACCTGTGTTGTTCCGTTTTCAGCAGAGATTATTGTCTCATTTGAAAAGTCAGTGCCTTTAGGCACGTCCATTGAAAAGTAGTCGCCAAAGTCATGGCTTTCCAATTCGGCGGCGCCGACGCTTCCGATAACGAGGGATACTAAAAACATCATGCACAATAAAATCCATTTTTTATCCATGCTTACACCTCAATATTTATTAATTTAGGCCTTTTCTGATTTAATCCTTGCGAAAAATGTAAAATTTAATATACAGAGCGCAATAAAATATTAACATTGGGAGGTTATCTTATGAAATTTGATAAGGTGATGGTAATCGGCCTGTTGATTCTGGTTATCATCACAATGGGAGCCGTTAGTGCAGCTGATGAAAATGCTTCGGCTGATGAGGTTCTAGGTGAAAGTCCTCTTGAAGAGACCGGAAGCTTTGCTGATTTGGCAAGCCTGGTTGAAAACGCTTCAAGCGGCCAGACAGTGTACCTGGAAAACGACTACGTCAATGACGGGTCACACAAAAGCGGCATCGACATTGGAGATGCAATAACGGTTGACGGTAAAAATCATACCATTGATGCAAGCAGGGCATCAAACGTTTTCAACGTGAAAAACACTAACGTCATATTGAAAAACATCAATTTTATCAACACCATCAATTCCGCAGTGAACGGAACATGCACAATCTATAACTGTTCTTTCAAGGACTGCTCCTGCGATAGTCTTGGCGGGGCAATCTATACCACAGTCAGAGGCAATGCCTATGGCTGCTGCTTTGTGAACTGTTCTGCTGGAGCAGGTGGTGCCATTTACAACTTTAATGCATATGAATGCTCATTTGTGAACTGTTCTGCCAATAATGGCGGTGGAATCGTTAACGGAAATGCAAACAACTGCTCTTTTGAAAACTGTTATGCAACCAAATCCGGTGGCGGCGTTTACTTTTCTGCAGCCAACGGAAATGTTCAAAACTGTTTGTTTGTGAACTGCCATTCCGGTGGAAAAGGAGGGGGCATTTTATATTTCGGGAAGCTGAATGTGAAAAAATGCTCTTTTGAAAACTGTTCTGCCGAAGAAATCGGCGGAGGAATCTATGCAACTTCCAATCTGGAAGACTGCATTTTCACCAATTGCCATTCCGGTGGAAACGGGGGAGCATTCTATTCATACAATACCATAAGCAATATTCGCAACTGCACTTTTGACAACTGTTCCGCCGTCAAATATGGAGGCGGAATCTATTCGGCGAATGCCAACAACTGTTTTTTCACAAACTGTTCTGCCGAAAAGAATGGTGCTGCAATCTTTAACGGGAATGCCACCGACTGTTCCATTATAGGATGGTATTCTCCGGGCGGTCCAATCTATAAGGGAAATGCATACAACTGCACAGTATTGGAATCACCGCACATAATCATATCCACTGATTTTGCGCTTCCTAATAAAAGTTTCGACATTGAAGTTGCCATATCCAAAAACGCATATGGGAATGTGAGGATTGCTGTAAACAACAGAACATATACCTCTGCCATCAGCTCAGGCAAGGCAATTGTTACTGCAGACGCTTTAAGTGAGGGAACCTATGAAATTGTGGCAAGCTATGACGGAAACTCAAACTGCAGCGCCCAAACCGTTTCAAGCAACCTTGTCGTGGGAAAAACATATCAGGGAATCACTGTTTGCCCATCCGAAAAAACATATTTCGGCGAATCCACTATGATTGAAGTCGAAACGGCCAAGGATGCCACCGGTTATGTGCATATACTAATCGAAGGCAAGGACTACAAAGCAAAAATCACAAAGGGAAAGGCAGTTGCATATGTCAGCGGCATAAAGGTAGGAACACATAACTTTACCATAAAATACGGTGGAAACTACAGATACTATGCTGAAGAGGCTTCATCTTGCTTTGAAGTTCTTAAAGGAACTCCAATGACTTCAATTTCCGCCCCTTCAATTACCTACGGCAATGACGAAACAGTCACCGTTGAATTTTCAAGCTACGTCAACGGCTTTGTCAAAATCATTGTAAACAGCAAGGCTGTCAGGACCCAAATCATTAACCATACTGCAAACACTTCATTTTCAGGTTTAAGAGTCGGCACATATGAAGTCACTGCAATCTATGCAGGCACCTCAAACTACAATGCCCAGACCTTAAACGCTACCTTCAACGTCAGCAAAGGAACTCCAATCAAATCCGTTTCCGTCAAAAGCATCAAGGTTGGCCATGACGCCGTCATCAATGTCAAAATGGCGGACAATGTCAACGGGTTTGTAAAAATCACCGTTAATGGCGTCACTAAAAGGGTTCAAATCGTTAATGGTACCGCAACCTTAAGCGTTTCCGGATTAAAGGCCGGCAGCTATTCCGCAAGTGTAGCTTATGCAGGAAGCAACAACTTTAGGGGACAAACAAAAACAGCTTATTTCACTGTAACAAAATACAAGCCAAGAATTCAGGTTGGCACAACCTATTATGAAAGTCCAAGGTTTACACGTATCACAGTTAGCATAAACAGTGATGCAACAGGCTATTTAAGAGTTACCTATGAAGGAACAACCTACAGGCTTGCGATAGGCTCAAACGGCAATGTCTACTTTGATGTTGACGGAATCATAAATCGATTAACCGTTGTTGTTGCATATGGAGGCAACTACAAATACACTGCGGTAAACGAGACAATTACATTTCCATTTCCTAGACAATAGAGATTAATTTCTCTATTATCCTATTTTTTTCCATCAATTAGATTACTGTTCCAGCTAATTTTCAGATTTAATGCCCACTAGCGAAGCGAATACTGAAGCCAGACAAAGCGCTACACAGATTATGCAGGTTATCTGACTGCTGCTTACAAGCAGAGGATAAACTTCAGGAGATATGGCTACGTTTCCCATGACAAAGGCAAACACCAGAGTCAGGATTCCCATACTCATCGCCTGGCCGACGGTACGCATGGTTGCAACTGCTGCTGATGCGACTGAAGTGTCCTTTGGCGGAACCGAACCCATTATGACATTCGTATTCGGCGGTGAAAAGAACCCAAATCCGACTCCATAGAGTATCATGGACACCACAAGGAATTCCACCGAAGTGTTGAAGTCCAGGAATGTGAACATGACCAATGAAAGTGTTCCGAGCCCCATTCCGATAGCTGCCAGAATCTGCGGAACATACTTATCGGAGAGCCTTCCTGCAATCGGAGCCAAAACCACCTGGCACAGCGGCGCCACAAGCAGGATCATTCCTGTTAACTGTGAATCGAATCCCTTTATGTACTGAAGGTGATAGTTCAGGATTGTTGTAACCGCAAAGGTGGCCAGATATGCGCATAGGGATGCGAAGTTGGCTGAAAGGAACTTGCGGTTTTTGAAAAACCTCACGTCAAATACAGGATGGTCCTCCTTCAGTTCTATCATTGCAAACATCGCAAAAATGATTATTCCGAGAACTGTCAGTACCACCCCCAGTGTCTCGTTTAGAATCGTGAAGCCGTACATGAAAAGCACCATTCCAACGCCGTAGAAAAGTGATCCCTTCAAATCAAGGGGGATGCCTTCAAAGGTAATCCATTCCTCATCGATTTTTGTCAAAAGAAGGGCGAGTATTACAAACAGAAACGGAACGCCGAAAAGCACTACAGACCTCCAGCCAAGCTGGTAGTTTAGAATTCCCCCTAAAACCGGCGACAGGGAAAGTCCTATATATACTCCCGTGATGTTTATTCCAAGGGCCTTTCCCCTCTCTTCGGGAGCAAATGCTGAGACTATCATTGCCATTGAAGTGACGTTGATGAATGACAGTGAAATTCCCAAAATCACACGGCACAGCAGGAACTGCTCGGAATTGGTTACAAGCACATTGACTATGGAAATTATGATAAAAAGAATTACGCTTAGGATTGTGACCTTCTTAAGGCCATATTTTCCTGAAATCTGGCCTGCGGGAACAGACAGTACGGCCACAACCAATAAAAAAATAATTATAACCCAGTTTTGAACAATATTGCTCATGTGAAATTCACTGGCAATTGACGGAACGACTACCATCACTGCATTGACGGCAAAAACAGTGAAAAACGACAATACTGAACAGATTAACAGGATTAGATTTTTTGTCTGCATCAAGATAATATATAAGAATTATGATTAATAATTTTTTGCTTGGCAAAAAATCTCCAATTTTCCATTTCCTAAAAGTGAAGTTATTTCACAATCAAAGCAATTTAACGAAGTAAAATTAATATTAAATTAAATATAATATGTATTTTAATAAAATAACCTTTAAAATTTATTAATTATAAAATACAAGTTAAATTATGGATTATATTTTTATCGATGAATCAGGAGATTTGGGAAAACAAACAAAAAGAAATTGAAAATTTCAATGAATATTTTGAATCTAAGTTAAATAATTACAAAAAGTATCCAGTTATCATCAAACATGCAAATTCTATGAACTATAAGGGTTTACAAATTTCAGATCTAATCGCATGGTCAATATTTCAAAGTGTTGAGTATAATAATACGGAATATATTGATTTAATTAAAAATAAACAAATAAAAGAAGTATATAAAGAATGAAGAACCTACAGCCACCTAATTGACCAATAATATAATTATGGAAAGTCGTCGCCTGTGGCGACAAGGACATGTAGGCTAAATCATGAAGATTTTTACCTTCCACTCTTTCAATTGAGCATATGTGTTCACTAAATATTTAAATGTTTTTAAAAATTAGATGAAAATCCTAGATTAATTACACAATCAGAGCAATTTTACAAAGTAAAATCAATATAATAATATCGTATAATTCTATTTTCAATATATGCTAAAATATTGCCTTTAAATAGGAAAAATAAACTAAAATTAAGATAAAAATTTAAATAAAACTTCTCAAATAGCAAATCCTAGATTTCAAGGAAAATGAAAAACAAACTATTTCAATTTCGCCATCAGACCTGACTTGCGCGCATAATGAAACATATAGAGCTGCACATAGCCTGCATATTCTCCGAACTCTTCCATTCCAAAGTCACGGACTTTGGCAACACTGATGTCCCTGCCGTCAAAATATAAATGAGATACTATCCTTTTTATCCAAACATCGCTTGGAAAGGCCTCCCTGAAGTTGAACCCGTAAAGCAAAATGCAGTCGGCAACTTTAGGGCCTACTCCCGGAACTTCAAGCATTGTTTCAAAGGCTTCATCATAGCTCATTTCAAATATTTCGCAAAGGTCAATTTCATCTGTAAAAAGCTCGCTTGCCCTTCTCATGTATGGTGCTCTATATCCTACGCCGCAATTTTTAAGATTATTGCTGCAATCGCAAATATCTTGAACATCCGATAGATTAAATTCATCCTCTTCATCCAAGTATATGTTTGACATGACGTTGCTTTTAGGAAACGTATAGTAATCGCCATATCTTACTCCCCAATTCTTCTTGATTTCAGAAACGGATTTTGTCCATCTTTTAATTGAATTGTTTGCAGAGCATATTGACGAGATTACGCACTCGAAGGGGTCTGGCGCCAAAAACAGTCTCAAGCCCCTGCAGAATCCGGACATGTCCCTAAGCTCTTCATGATCGTTTAGATAGCTGTAGAACTTGTCCAAATCAAAATCCAAATCAAAAATGTAGTTCAGCCTGGAAAGGGCCCTCTTGTCATCCAAGTTGAAAACCAAATAATCCCCTGACTGCCTGACGTTGAAAATTAAAGGTTTGCCGTCTGTCACAACGACATTTGAAAATGAATCGCCGTTTTGTATCCATGGGGGTTGTGAAGTCTGGCCTGAATTTATTGTCAAATCCAGGTCAATCGGAGATTTAATTATCATAAGCGAACAGCCACGTTGTTTTCTTTCAGGTACTCCTTAACTGTGCCGATTGAATACTGGTTAAAATGAAATATGCTTGCCGCAAGAGCCGCTGAAACATCTGTCTTTTCAAAGACTTCCAGAATATGTTTCGGTTCGCCGACACCTCCGCTTGCAATGACCGGGATGTCAACAGCATCGTTGATTGTCCTGTTCAGCTCGATATCGTATCCGTTTTGGGTTCCGTCCCCATCCATGCTTGTCAATAGAACCTCTCCGGCACCCAAATCCTGGCATTTCTGTGCCCATTGTATTGCATCGATGCCTGTAAATTCGCGTCCGCCGTAAATGCTTGTATCAAACCAGCAGTACCCCTTATCGGTTTCGATGACTATCTTGTCCTTTGCATCGTCGGGATGGTCGACATATCTTCTTTTTGCATCGATTCCTATTACGACCGCCTGTGATCCCACTACTTTTGAAGCTTCAGTCAACAGTTCCGGATTCTTGATGGCCGCCGTATTTGTTGAGCATTTGTCCGCTCCGGCCTTAAGCATTTTAATGTAGTCGTCAACTTTCCTTATTCCGCCGCCTACACAGATTGGCATGAATACGTTTTCTGTCAATCTGTCGATTACATCGGCCATTGTGGCCCTTCTTTCATGGGATGCTGTGATGTCTAAAACGACTACCTCATCTGCTCCTTCTTCGTAATAGCGTGTTGCAAGGTCAACAGGATTTCCTGCGTATTTGATTTGCTTAAATTCAACGCCCTTTACAACCCTGCCTTCCGGAACCTGCAGGTCACAGTCTAAACATGGAATAATTCTTTTAGTCAACATGATATCATAAATAAAAAAAGTAGTATTGTTTTTTAAAAAAACAATATTTTTAAGCTGAATACCTTAAAACGAAACAGAATATAGCTAGGATAATTGTAGCAACAATAATGTGCTCAGGAGCAAGTTTTGGACCGAGACTTTCTTCATCAAAGTATCTTACTAACCCTGCACCGGTTTGAGGCATGGAAATCTTGTCATTTTTTTTCGCCATAAATAATCTCCTTAAAATTTAATCAATGAAAAATAACGTATATAAGTATTATTTTCATAGTATATAAAGTTTAGATTTTCTCTTTCTTAATTACCTTAATGTCGCTTATTCTTGTATCCGGGTACTGTCCATTCTCATCCTTTTCAACTGCCTTTACCATATCCCATACTGTAAGCAACGCCACACTGACTCCGGTTATTGCCTCCATTTCAACGCCGGTTTTTCCTAATGTATTGACCGCACATGTTGCAATGATTTCATCTTCCTTAACCTCAAAATCAAGTTCTATTCCGGTCAAGGCCAATGGGTGGCAAAGCGGGATTATTGAAGAAGTGTTTTTTACGGCCTGAATTCCTGCAATCTGAGCAGTTGTCAAAACGTTTCCTTTCTTGATTTCCTCATTCTGGATCAGATTGATGGTATTCCTATCCAAAAATATGCTGCCTTCTGCAATAGCTCTTCTTTTCTGGTCAGGCTTTCCCCCGACTTCAACCATATGTACGCCGCTGTCTGTCAAATGTGTAAATTCATCTGCCATAATATCTACTTCTCGCTTACTTCAATTACGTCCAATTGTTCGCAAATAGCTTTAACGCCCAATATTTCAGACACGTTCGGATTGCTTCGTCCGTCATCGCCTGAAATCAATTCCTTAATGTACAATCCGCCTTCTGTCTTTATTCGCATAGTGAATGTTGTCTCATCGATTATCTCATAGGACAAATCCAGAACATGCTTAATGCGCACCTTGTCTGCGCGCCTTCTTAAAACCCTCAATGGGGTCTGCTGGTGGATTTCATCCAATTTCAAAAGTTCTTCCAATTTGGATTCGTCAAATGCCTCGCTGCATTTGACCACTGCACTGTAAACCTTGTATGTGTCCGGTGAAGACTGCTTTATTTCGGCTTTTCTTCTCCTTTCACAAACATGCAAATCATGATATGAGGTTTTTCCCTCGTTGATCTTATTTATTTCATCTTCCAAATCCTTCAGGTCAAGTTTTCTTATTTTCGGCTCTTTTATCTCCAGAACGAACGGCCTTCCTGAACCCAGCATCAAAACGTCAATGTCTTCACGGCCTGCACCGTGGAATTTGGCCTCCCTTCCTTTGGTTGCCTTAAGGAAATGCTCGGAAATAAGCTCTTCAACGGATTCTGGGTATTGCTTTCCTGTGAAATTGCACTCTTCACATCCCCTTCCCTTGCATTTGGTGCATGGCCATTTTGTCTGAGGTATTCCACGCTTCAGCTTATTGTATCTTCCCTCAATGTATAATGGGTTAATCTGGATTCTGACTTTCGGCTCGCCGATTAAATCGATGCTGAATACTATGTCCTGTGATTCGAATTCCGCTTCCTTGTCGAACCTTTCCCATATTCCAAGACCGATTATCCTGTTGACCTCTTTTTTGATGGTTTCAACTGTCAAACCGAACTTTTCGGAAAGTTCCTCATCCCTTTTCATGATGGCTTTGTCTATCTTTGAACCTACAAGGAATGTGTCGAATTCGACTCCAAGCTGGCTGACCTTATCGGCTATCCTTTCGTATAAGTCATCATTGATTTTGTCAAAAAGGTTGTTGCATACAACACATTCTGCACCGTCCAAATCGATGCCAATCTCCTTGCAGACCTTATCTGCCCTTTCGATGTTGTTGGAGCCTTCAACAGTTTTGGATAGCTTGCGTCCAAGACAATTTTTGCATATCTGACCATTGGTTTCGTCTATAATCTGTTCAGCTAGTCTCATGTTATCTGTTCATAAATTGTCCCATCATACGGTTCATTGAACCGCCACCGCCGCGCAGACGGCCGCCGCGTTTTCCAATGCCTTTCATGGTCTTTTTGGTATTGTTGTAGTATTTCAAAAGCTCCTTGACTTCGCTTTCCTGCACACCTGCTCCGCGGGCAATCCTCTGAATGCGTGACTGCTTGATGATTTTCGGATTCTTCATTTCCTCTTCGGTCATTGAAGACATCATTATCTTGTAGGACTCTATCTTGTCTTCGGTCATCTTTGAGGCTTCTTTTGATATCTTGTTTCCCATGCCCGGAATCATGTTCAGGACCTGCTGCATCGGTCCCATCTTGTTCATCATTTCAAACTGGTTTTTCATGTCTTCCAATGTGAACTTTCCGGTGAGCATGTTGTTCATGGTCTTTTCTGCAATGTCCTCGTCGATGGTCTCTTCAGCCTTTTCTATAAGGGACTTGATGTCTCCCATTCCAAGCAATCTTGAAATGAACCTTTCAGGGTCGAATAATTCAAAGTCATCTATTCTCTCACCTGTACCGATGAACTTGATTGGTGCGCCGGTTTCTGCAACTGCAGACATTGCGCCCCCACCTTTCGCTGAACCGTCAAGCTTTGTAATTATGATTGATCCGATGTCGGTTGCCTGTGAAAATGCCCTTGCCTGTTCACCGGCCTGCTGACCGATAGTACCGTCAATGACAAGAATGGCTTCATTCGGCTCGATTATATTGTCCAGTTCATTCATTTCGGCAATAAGGTCCTCTTCCTGCTTGTGCCTACCGGCTGTATCGAAAATGATAACCTTTCTGTTCTTGAATTCCTGCAAACCCTTTTGCGCCAAATCAAGCGCATCCTTGTTGTCAGGGTCTCCGTATAGCGGAACATCCATCTCTTCAGTCAACTGCCTTAACTGCTCGTAAGCCGCTGGCCTCCATGTGTCTGTACAGACAACGGCAGGATTGAAACCTTTCTTCTGCAGATATCTGCATAGCTTACCGATTGTTGTGGTCTTACCACTACCCTGCAAACCAAGGAACAGGATTTTATAAGGCCTGTCATTAATCTCCAGTCCTGCAGCTTCGCTGCCCAAAAGATTTACCATTTCCTCATAGATAATTGTTATTACATGTTCCCTTGGAGTGATTCCTTTCGGAGGTTCCTCTTCAAGGGCCCTGCTTTCAATTTTTTTTGATAAATCCAGAACTAATTTAATGTTAACGTCAGATTGAATTAAAGCACGTTGTATATCCTTTACAACTTCTTTTATAGTCTTTTTATCAATTACGGACATTCCTACTAATTTCTTCATCGTATTAGTAAGATTTTCTCCTAAATTTCCAAGCATATCAATCACTTTATAATAAATTATATAATTATAATAAACTATATTTATAATTAATAAGTTTTAATATTTTGTGTGAGAGTATGTTGGAAGAAGTAATTAAATCATTGGAATCATCACCGGTAGTAAAAAAAGGAGAGTATAATTATTTTGTAAATCCGATAAGCGATGGAGTTCCTGCAATGGACCCTAAAATGCTTAGGGAACTGTCACTTGAAGTCTACAAGCATGCGGATTTAAACATTGATAAAATTGTTGCTGTGGAAGCTATGGGAATTCATTTGGCAACTGCATTGTCCCTTGCAACAGACATTCCATTTGTAGTGATACGCAAAAGGGAATACGGCCTTGAAGGAGAAACCCAAGTCTATCAGAAAACCGGATACGGCTCATCAAACCTTTTCATAAACGACCTGCATCCTGGAGAAAGGATTCTTCTCATTGACGATGTTGTAAGCACTGGCGGAACCCTAATAGCCCTGCTCAATACCCTGGATGATTTGGGTCTGGACATCAGGTCAACCGTGGCGGTAATCGAAAAGGGTGAAGGAAAGGAAATCGTCGAAAAGGAAACCGGCCACGAGGTACTCACTATCGTAAAACTGGATGTCATTGATGGAAAAGTCGTGATTGAAAAGACAATTGAAGATTAAAATGTCAATGTACAATATGGATTTGGACAAGGCAATCCGTAAAATCCAGTCAAAAGACGCTAAAACCGTTGGTCTCCAGTTTCCGGAAGGCCTGAAGATGCAGGCAGTAAAGATTGCCCGCGAAATAGAAAGGCAAACCGATGCGACAGTCATCATATCAGGAGACCCGTGTTTCGGAGCATGCGACGTAAGCGACTATAAGATGAAAGGTTCCGTCGATTTGATTATACATTACGGACACACCCCCCTTCCCTTAAGATACGAAGTGCCTACCCTGTTCATAGAAGCCTTCTCAAATATAGATGTCAAAAAGGACCTTGAAAAATGCCTTGAAGAGCTTAAGGACTATTCAAGAGTAGGGCTTGTCACAACAACACAGCACCTGCACCTTTTAAATGAAATTTATGATTATCTTGAAGACAATGGAAAGGAAGTTGTCGTCGGCTCATCACCTTCAACCAGAAAGGGCCAGGTTCTCGGATGCAACTTCTCATCAATAAAGGATCTGGATGCCGAAATAATACTTTTTGTCGGAAGCGGAAATTTCCACCCGCTGGGAATCAACCTGTTTTCAAACACCCCTGTTCTGGCCATCGATCCATACAACAATGAAATCAGGAGAATGGATGATTACACAGACAGGATCTTAAGAATAAGATTTGCAAGAATCACAAAGGCAAAATCTGCTAAAAAATGGGGAATACTGGTATCCACAAAGGAAGGCCAGTACAGGATGAAGCTTGCAAAGGAAATCAAAAAGACACTTGAAGAAAGCGGGATGGAAGCCTACATCATCATGGTGGACAATGTCACACCCGACATTTTGCTTCCTTACCTTGAACTGGATGCCTTTGTCGTGAGCGCATGTCCTAGAATAGCTATCGATGACTCTCAAATGTATAAAAAGCCACTTCTAACACCACAGGAACTGGAAATAGTATTGAACAAGCGTGAATGGGAAAACTATCAGTTGGATGAAATCTTATTCCATGAGCGCTACAAATAGCTTTAAATATTAATATGGATAAAATTATTATATTAAAGAAATTTTTATAAAATCTTTATTTTGGTGATTTTAATATGAATATAGAAGATGAACAGATAGTAATGCCTGGTGATAAATTAGGAATTATTGAACAATACCTTCCTGGAGAAGGTACCTATGACGACAATGGTGAAATTAAATCATCAGTGCTTGGAAATGTTAAAATTAATCAAAAAATGAAGGTTATTTCTGTTGTGTCAGATGCAAAGCCTGCTCTTTTAAAAGTTGGAGATATAGTATACGGTCAGATTACCGACATCAAGCCACAAAGAGCAAACGTGAATATTGAATGTATAAAAGACAACGCAAGGCCATTGGCATTGCCTTACATGGGTGCCATACACATCTCACAAGCCAAAAAAGATTACTTGGAAAAATTATCAGATGCTTTTAGAATAGGAGACATTATTCAAGCAAAAGTTATCAAGATTACTGGAGATAATGTCGATTTAGGTACTGTAGATGATGATTGCGGAGTCCTAAAAGCCATGTGCACCCGCTGCAGAGACTTTATGCATACTACACAAAAAGTAAATGAACTTCAATGTAATACATGTAACAAGAAAGAAAAACGTAAAGTATCAAACAACTACGTTAATGATTAATTAAGGTCGATAAAATGGAAAATTTTGAAATTATAGAAGATAAAACTTTAGAATTAACTTTTATTGTAAAAGATGAAAGCCATGGAGTTTGCAATGCATTAAGACACATTCTAATGCAAAACCCTGATGTTGAATATGCTGTTTACAATATTGATCACCCTCTTACCGGCAAACCGGAAATGACCATCAAAACCAAAAGAGGAAAAAGACCTAGAAAAGCGTTGAAAAAAGCAGCAGAAGAACTCCAAAAGGAAAGCGCTGAATTTAAAAAAATTATTGATGAAGCTTTATAAAGCTTCCAATTATTCTTTTTTTATGTGGTTTTATGACCAAATACAAAATACCCTCACTTACTACCGACATACTTATTTTTGACGATGACTTCAACTTTATTTTAATCAAAAGGAAAAACGACCCATACAAGGATTGCTGGGCATTGCCGGGAGGTTTCGTTGAGTACGGGGAAACCGTGGAAACAGCAGCCGTACGGGAAGCAAAAGAAGAAACAAGCATTGACGTTGAACTCAAAGATTTAGTTAACGTTTATTCAAATCCAGACAGAGACCCACGCAGACATACAGTAACCATTGCATATACTGCAAAAGGTGATTTCAACACCAGGAAAGCGGACAGCGATGCAAGTGATATCGGCATCTTTTCGGCTGAAGAATTAGATGAAATCAATCTTGCTTTTGACCATGAGAAAATAATAAAAGATTGTTTAAATAAAGCTAAAAATGAAGAATAATGCTATATATTTAAATAATTTAAAAAAGAAATTTAATGATTATATAAATTAATGGGTGAGAGTTAAATGGAGTTTTGTCCTAAATGTAATGGAATCGTATTTCCAACAAAAGATGGGATTTTAAAATGCAATAACTGCGGATATTCAAACGAACTTAAAGAAGAGGATATCGGCAAATTTGAGTTTTCTAAAAAAATAGAAGCTACTGAAGAAACCGTGAAGAATTTGGGCGAAGATATAGACATGCGCTCAACAATAACCGAAACCTGTCCGGAATGCGGACATGATGAAGCTTATTATGAATTAAAACAGACCCGTAGTGCTGATGAAGCACCTACTCGTATTTTTACATGCGCCAAATGCAAGCATACTTGGAGAGCATATCACTGAGGTTTTTTTATGAAAGATTCTAAAGAAAAAGAGCATAGGATTTCAAACCTGAAGGACATGATCGATAATGTAAAGGATGAAAATGTCTATCAGTTTGATGAAATGGAAGAAGATGAAGAATTAATTGAATATCTCAACAAAGATGCTGCAGATTTTGATGATTTTGAAATTGATGATGAGTTCATCTACCGCCCTGGAGATGAAACAGACCCTGACGTCAATCTTGAAGAAAACCCGATTGATGAAAACTACATTATAAAAACACCTAAGGAAAGCAGCATCGAAGACGGCAACGATTCTTTTGAAAACGAAGAAATAGATGATATCGTAAGCGATGTGAGCAACAATTTCGATGCGCTTCTAAACGCGAAAATCGGAAGAACCTCTATTTTAGGTATTTTAAGCACACTTTTAGGATTGATTCTTGTTGTAGTTTCAGCAATCATCTTCCAGTCACGAAGTGATAGGGTAATCGACAATGTTGTTTCCGGAGAAACAAACTTCATATCCATAATAATCCTTGCAATAGGAGTTTTATTATTAATCTACGGATTATATAAGGTACTGCATATCAGAAATCCACTGAGCAACATTACAAGCACTATTGATTCAATAGACCTTGATGAAAACAAAAGTGCTTCAAAAGATAATGTTTCAAAAAGCCAGCCGGATGATGATACCTACAAAATAGGCGAATTCGGTATTGATGAATTAAAAGCTAAATTTAGAAAAAACAAAAAAACCAAAAACCAACCAATCACCGAAGAAGATTTTGATAAGATTCCTCCAGCAAGAGAGAAGGAAGAAAGCAAAAAGGGCTTGACTGCTGAGGAAATTGAAGATATTGAATACAAGCAAGCAAAGCTTGATCATGAAAGTATCGATGAGATTTTTGCAGAAGTTGAAGCTATCGAAGATGTTCCTTTAGATTTCGAAGATAAATAATTTTTTATAATTATTTATCCTTTTTTGGGCCTGTGGTCTAGTCAGGAATGACGCAGGACTTCGGATCCTGAGATCGGGGGTTCAAATCCCTCCAGGTCCGTTATTTTTTTACTCTGACAACTGCCTCCTTGAAAAAGTCAGGAATCAGTGACCGGTACATAGGACTTTTGAAAAGCATGTTGATGTCGCTGTCAATGATATATGTGTAGCATGAATCGTCTTCAGCTCTCATTCCGCGCCCGTATGCCTGCATCAATGTCATTACTGTCTTATAGGCATACCATTTCTTATCCCTTTTCATCCTCATGTTTACCTGCTTATCCCCAAGATACGGGAACGGCACCTTGTAGATTATCTGGAACCTGCATTTGTCATAGGGCAAATCGACACCTTCGCTCATTGAAGGTGATACTAAAACCAGTGGATTTTCATCCTTTTCAAAGAAGTTCAATATCTGCTCTCTGTTTTTTGATGAATGTGAAATCAGCCTTGAATTATAAAGGTTATTGACAATATACTGCTGGCACTTGTAGCTGTGGGTGTGAATCAGACCCTTGTCTCCCTCATGCTTCTTTAGAATCTCCTGCAGTATAGGTATTGTTTTCGGAGCGGTCTTTTTTATTCTGTTTGCAGACATCTTTCCGGCCAAATTAAGGATTATTGGCCTTTTTTCCTTTGAAAACGGACTGTCAACCTTGATATGATAGACTTCGTTAGGATTCAAGCCCAGCCATTTGGAAAACATCTTGTGGGACAGTATTGTTGCACTCATGAATATTACAACATCACCGTACTTCAGCAGGTTGTCCTTGGCATAATGATGAACCCTTAAAGGCTTGAATGAAACTCCTGTTTCCTCGCTGTCGATGACCCAATTTTTGGGTTCGCTATCAAGGTTGTTTCTTAGGGTTTTCAATCTGGCGATTGTTGATCTGATTCTGTCAGCTTTGTTTTTGGCCACATCCTTCAGGTCAATGTCTTCATAGCTGTCGCAGATGGCTTCAATTTCCATCTTCCAGTCTTCAAGCTCCCCATCCTTTAATGTTTCGGGGCTTATGTGCTTGTTAATGTCCTTTTCAAGAGTCCTGTTGTACAGGTTGACTTCCATTGTTGCCATCAGCTTGTTTTCAATGTTGTGGGCTTCGTCCAAAATCAGAAGTGAGCGGGTTCCGAAGTGCTTGACGTAGTTGAGCTCCACGATTGCATAGTCATAGTTCATCAATGTAATCGGCGAATTGACGGCATTGGCCTTTTGGTTCCAGTAGTGGCAGTGGTCAGCTGACTGATAGAAAACCGTGCCGCCGAAGGAATCTTCAAAAGCTAGTTCCGCATCCAATGTCGGGTTTTTGGCCACCCCATAAGGACAGAAGAATTTGCTTGAGGTAGGTGTTGTCTTGCAGGCTCCGATGTCACATGTGGATTCCAGATTGTCATTCAGGCAGGCGAAATTGTTTCTTCCCTTGACAAGCGGGAATTCGAATTCGTCGCAATACTGTGACTGGAGCTGCTTTGTCATTGTCAGAATGTATGCTGATTCATACATTTTCGCAAGGGTTGTTGCTATTGCGGATTTACCTGTTCCTGTCCCCGCTTCCAGAATAATGTACTTATAGCCCTTTCTGATTGCATCGTTGATGTCCTGGATGATGTCAAGCTGGCCTACCCTAGGCTCCTTGAACGGGAAATTTTCAATTATGTCATCGTCGATGTGGGGGTATATCTCCTTGAGGTATGCGGCTGTTCCCTCATCCTGCTTGTGGTCATCAATCGAATAAACCTCAGGAATTTCGTCATCCAAAATTGAAGAGCTTCTGGGTTTGGAAAAACTAAAAAGATTTGTCGGACCTTTAGATTCCTCTTTTGGATATTTTCCACAGGTACAGTTACTTTTAAGCATACCGCAATTTGGGCAAAACATAGAATTAGACATTAAAAATATATTAGTTATGTATACTATAAATAAATTATAGAAAGAGCATTTGAAAAATAAAACTTAAAATAAACTATTCAAAACTAAAGTGATTATATGGCTGAAAAAGGAAAATTATATGGAATCGGTGTTGGACCTGGGGACAGTGAATTGATAACTCTAAAAGCGGCAAGGATATTAGGAACAGTCCCGGTCATCTTCTCACCAAAATCCTCAAAAGAAAAAGACAGCATTGCATTATCAATTGTCAGACCTATACTTGAGAAAAGAGATGATTATAAAAGATTAATGATTGTTGCACCTATCTTTCCAATGATAGAGGACAAAGCTGAACTTGAAAAGATTTGGGACAGCGCATCTGAAATGATATCACAGTACCTTGACAGCGGAAGGGATGTCGCTTTCGTCACACTTGGAGACACTTCCATATTCAGTACATACTCATATGTACAGAAAAGACTGATTGGAAAATACGAAATCGAAACCATTCCTGGAATTACTTCTTTTACTGCATGTGCAGCTGCTAAAAACGAAGCTTTGGTGGAGCAGAACCAAATCCTGACTGTTGTTCCAAAAATCGATGACAGGCTAGAGCAAGTTCTTGAATACAGCGATTCAATAGTGCTTATGAAAGCTTCAAGAAACACATCTGCACTTGAAGCAAGCATTGAAGAAAAAGATAGGAAAAAAGAGATTTATTCTGTTCAAAACTGTACCCGCGAGGACGAAAAGATTATTGAAGGCTTTTCTCACGAAAAACCTTATCTCACCACCACAATCATCAAATTTGACGATGATTAGTAGGCTTTGATGTGTTGGGGTTCTACCTCAAACACACACTTTCCATCGCCCATAGTAAAGCATTGGGTTTCAATTACGCTTACGGGCAAATTGAAGAACTCTGTGAACAAACCTTCGAAAATTCCAGTGTCTAAAAAGCAGGCCGGCTTTCCGGTTTTAGGAAGCAGTTCGCATTCGAAACAGTCGTAGGTTGTGATTTTGATAATCTGGCCAACTTCAAAGGTCAGTCTTCCCAAACCTTTCCTTTGCCAGAAATCTGCAATATTATCCAGGAAAATATCCAAATCGTCATCATACAGCATGTCAAAAATAGATCTGCCTATGCTATTTCCTGTTGACTGTAGAATAGGATCTATATTTACACCTTCCTGAATGAGCATTGCCTTTAATGTATGGAACAGTAATGTGGAGAATTCCGCATCCTCTTCGACAATGTTTTTAATCAGATAATCTGATTGGGTTTCTTCAATCTCCTTAGGCTCTGATATGTTTACGGATCCGAGATACTTGGAATTGATGTAGAATATTTTTTTCCTATTGTCTTTAGGATGAACTCTGTAAGAGATAATGCCGTCTTCTCTTAAACCTTTTAGATGTACAGAAACTGTTGATTTTGATTTTCCTGTGTTGCTCACTATTTCATCGAATTCCATTTCGCTATCGCGCAACATTTCTAGGATTGTAAGTTTTACTGGACTTTTGACAACATTGACACCAATGTTTTCGTTAACGTTAGAAAAAATCTGAATGGGTTTTTTTTCACTCATAGCTATATCCCCCAATGTATATAGGTATTTTATTAGTTATTTGTTAATAAATGTATCTAAAAGGCAATAATTGTTCAAATTAGCAAAAAAACATGCGAAAAACTAAACATTTCAAAAAAATTAAAAGTAAAAAATACGAACTGTTCGTTTAAAACGAAATAAAAATCGATATGCTTATCACATCCCGAATGCTGAAGCTATAAAAAAATAGCTAAGAAAAAACAATTCGGACCCACAAATCAAACACCGGCAATATCCTTTACAACTTCACCTGCAATTATCAGACCTGCAACTGACGGCACAAATGAAACGCTGCCCTTCACCTTATATTTCCTGTCCTGATTTATTGCACAATCGTTCGTGTTTATGGGGTTTTCCTTTGAATAGACCACCTTCAGCTTCTCTATATTCCTCTTTCTAAGGTCCTTTTTCATTATCCTGGCAAGCGGACATACAGAAGTCTCGTAAATGTCTGCCACTTCAAACATTGAAGGGTCCAATTTGTTCCCGGTGCCCATGGAAGAGATGACCGGAACATCAAGGGCATCGCATTTGCAGATTATTGCAATCTTGGCCATTATGGTATCCACACAATCGACAACATAGGACAGGTCTTCGGTAATGATGTCTGTCTTCGAATCTGCCATATAGAATTCCTTATACACTTCAACGTTTGCTTTAGGATTGATTTCTAAAATCCTCTCTTTCATCAAATCGACCTTGTATTTGCCGATTGTTTTGACTGTTGCAATCAGTTGCCTGTTGATATTGCTTTCATCCACCTTGTCAAAGTCTACCAGGATAAAATTGCCCACTCCGCTTCTTGCAAGCCCTTCGCAAACAAATGAGCCGACGCCGCCAAGGCCAAAAACGGCCACTTTGGCATTGCCCAGCTTTTCCATTCCTTCATTTCCAACCAACATTTCTGTTCTTGAAAACTTCTCATCCATGTTCCGGTCACCAAAAAATTTAATTTAATTTAATAATTATATAATAATTGAAGCCAAAACAATAAAAACTTAATGCAAAAATCTTTTTAAGTGAGGATTTCATGATAATAGATACACATTGCCATATTTATAACAGTGAAATGGAAAATGCCGAAGAAACAATAAGGCAGGCTGCAAAAAACGACATACATATGATATTGAACGGCACCGACCCCCTAAGCAACGGGGAGGTATTGGAACTGTCAGAAAAATATGAAAATGTCCATGCCGCATTGGGATATCTGTATCCCTTTGCAGACAAAGCAACAGACGAAGACATCTCCATATTGGACAATCAGCTTAAAAATGACAATGTAATAGCAGTAGGTGAAATAGGCCTTGACTATTACCATAGAAAGGACAATAAGGACAGACAGAAGGAACTGTTTGAAGAGATGTTAGGCCTATCTGAAAAGCACAACCTGCCTGTGATAGTGCATTCAAGAAAAGCGATGCAGGACACATTTGACATTCTGAAAAGCCATGACACAGTGGGATCCATGCATTGCTATCAGGGTTCGGCAGAAATGGCTCAGGAATTTATCAAATTAGGTTTCTATATAGGAATTGCAGGTCCGATTACCCACACCAACAACAAGAAAACAAGAAGAATGGCAAAGCAAATCGATATTGGCCATATGCTTGTGGAAACCGATTCCCCCTATTTGAGTCCGCAGGAAAAAATGGGAGAGAAAAACACTTCGCTCAACTTAAAATACGTAATACGAAAACTAGCCGAAGAGTTGGATATGGGCGAAGATGAAGTCATTGAAATAACCACGGAAAATGCAAAAAGATTATTTAAAATATGATGCAAACAATTATTTTTAAATTAATACTGGTACTGGAAAAACACCCCTGAATACCATGGAAATAGGCTTACCTTCTAAAATTCATATACCCAATCTAAAATCAGATGCTATTTCCAAAAACGTTGCCGTTAATGTTAATGACCATGCATTTAATTTAAAGAAGAAAAGCATCCCTCAATTTGCATTAAGCTCCCATCCATTATTCCATAAGGAAGTTATAATTAAGATTTCACATTACATTGCTATTTGAAAGTACTATAAAAATCCCTTAGATTTTTTTTATCATCATCGGACAGGTCGTGCCAGCGAATATTCTGTACAGCGCCTTCCAGTGCCATTAACCTATTTATACATGCACTTTCATCCACTTCCCTAATTCTTAACCAGGCTTCTTTACTGCCAATGTCAATCAACTCATCAGCAGTGTTTATTCCAACATCGTTTAACTGTTCCTCAAGCACCTTACCAATATTTGGAAGTTTAGACAACTCACCCATTTCAATACCTCAAAAATTATCTCTTTAAGAAATTTAGTGTTTTTAAGATTTATATTTTCCGTTATAGTTCAGGAAAATAAAATAACATTGACTTGTAGCAATTCAAAACTCATTCCCCATCATTACATGCAATATAACATTTTTCGCTACCGGCAATACTTCCCCAAGATCATTGTCTTTGAAAAAAGAATGTTGTGGAATTGCATATGATGAAGCGCCTAATGATTTGGAAACACCCCGATACGCAATTACATGTTGAGATAAAATCTGTCCAGAATCCATCTGATTTGGGCATATCCAATGTAACATATTTTTTAACAAATAATGATAAGAATAAATCATCAAATATGTAAAATCAATTTAAATGCGGAAAAAAATCAAGGATTGAAAGAATTTTCGATATTGCGCCTTTAATTTGGAATATTTAATCAAGATTAGCATATCGAAATTAGGATTAATTTATCAAAAAGTAATACCAAGGCATGCCATACTCTCATTTTCTGATTAGGTTATTTTGAATATTACATTTTAGATAATTTTATATATAAATCCGATATTCAATGGTTCATTTATAGATTTCTCTTTAAAAATTCGTTTGTGCGTACAAATAAGGATAAACATGCTCTATTTCATGCAAGTAAGCACTTACATGCGGAAAACTTTATAAATAACGAATTAAAAGTTATTAAATAACATATTATCAAATTGCCAAATATCCCAAATATTAGTCTTTAATCAAATAATAAATTTGATTATGCAATTTTAATATGTTTTATAAAACAAATATGGAGAAAAAATTATGAAATTAAATTCAGATAGACTTTTAAGTAAGACAAATTTGATTTTTGCTGCATTAGCAATCTTTTCAATAGTTGTTGGTTTAAGTTGCGTTTCAGCAACAAGTGATGTTTCTGGACCAATATTAGATAACGGTGATTTCACCATGTCCGTACCATACAATGCTGGTACCGGTTACCACTGGGAAATCAGTGAGTCCACTGGTGTTGACTTCGTTGATGTAAACTACGTTGAAGATAACCCAGGACTCTGCGGTTCCTCAGGAACAGCATACTTCAGTTTCCACGCAAACAGTAACGACTATTACGTAAAATTAGTTTTAATTTCACCAGCTGGCGACATTGTTGATGAAGTTGATTCAAACATGTTAAACTAATTTTATTAATAAAATAATGAATTAGATTTGGATTAATATTTAATCCAAACCCCCCCTTTTATTTTTTTGAATTTTTTTACTTATAACTCTTTTTAAAATAATGATCTTAAACACCATTATCCTGCAGTTTCTTGACTGATTTTTGAAAAAACCACTTCATCCAATTATCTGACTCTATTGCAGTTGAATTTAAAACCTGATTATTCCAGCAATATCTTACGGCTTTTGAAAATCGGATCCCGCCCAATTTCATACAAAAAGGAAACAATTTCTGCAAAAATTTTTCCAAAACCATTAACTATCTCACATTAATATCCATTAAATCACTATTAATTACTTAAAAAATGTTATTTTTTAAAATTACCCTTAATTAAATCTTATTTTAACAAATAAGAATGCAAGTAAGCACTTTCATTCGAAAAACTTTATATATGAGTACTTTAATATGTTTAATCAGACTTTGAAGGGGCATCTATTAAACATCCTCCTCAAATTCATAGCAAAAAAAGATGTGATAAAATGGACGCGAAAAAAATAATATTTGCATTAATGGTTTCAGCACTTCTAATAGGCAGTGCCTGTGCCGCATCAGTAAACAGCTTTAATATAGACAAAAACTACAAAAACATATACAGCAGCGACTACTATTCAGTATACGCAGACAACAATCAAGACAGTGGAATTTTAGTCTTCAAAAACGTTGACGACGACGTCTATGATGACAAAGTAAACGATGACATTTTTGATCACACAATCCAACACGACGGCAGAGAATACATCGTTGCGGATGATGACTTAAAACTTGATAAAAACTCAGACAATACTGCAAACTTCACCGACTATGAACACGCAACCCATGGTGTTTCAGAAGTAATAAAAGTTGACGGCGAACAATTCATTGTAGTTTCCTGGGCAAAAGATTCAAGCAACATTGACACTGCTAAATTAATTTCAATTTTAAATGATTTTAACAAAAACAATAAAGTTGAAGCAATAGCATTCTAAAATTTAAAAGTATTTGTCTTAAATTTATCGAAAGATTATATCCTACCTGTTTAGTTTCAGAATGCCTAAACAGGTAGTTAAATTCCTATTTTTATAACATTATTCAGTTAATATATCCATAAGATATCCTGTTTTTCATCAGTTGAATCTCAAAACTTATTCAAATTTTAAAATCGTATTTACCCCTTTGTGATCTTTCGAAGTAGGTTAGGGCGATTGTGACTGGAATAATAATATATTTAAGAGCAATAAACCAAGGCATGCCTCCCATCACATTAAATACTAATACAATAAAACCGGAAATAAGAGCAATTAACATTGCAAAGTTAGCAACCTTATAATTAATTCTATATTCACGCAAGAAAAAGATAATACAAACCAATGTTATTACTGTAAGCATGCTGACCGGATTTTTCAAATCGAGTGTGTTTGCTAACAATCCGAATAGGATTAAAACAATATATAATATTATTGCAGCTACAAAAAAGGCTTCCTGATTCTTTTTAGCATTAAAACCATAAAATGAATAAACCAAAAGGGAAATACAAACAAGCAATGAAATTATATTTGTTATATAACTAAGAGTGAACGCCCGATTTGCTTCAAAAATACCCCATATACTGATAATTGCCGCAAATATCACCAATATGCTTTGGGCAAGTAGACCATAAGCCAATTTTGAAGAAATTCCAAAACGAGCTAAAATTTCATCATTATTCATAATACTGAACTCCTTACATTGATATTAATATATATTATTTACTTTAATATTTAATTTTTTACCCTTTTGGACATATTTGAATATTAACCGTGAATATTGATAAGAAAATTTAAAGAAAAAATTTAATAATGTTTAAAACAAATTTTTTCGAATGAAATTTCCCTAATAAGTCTGACATGGTTCAATGAACACTTCAACTGAAAAATTTATTGAAAAACTAATTTTCAAACGCTTTCATGTAGATATCCAAGTCCAAAACAGGATTGGCTAATGAAAACATTGGCGTTAATGTTAATGTCACCTAATTAAATTAAAAGAAAAAAAGCAGGTAGCTACTTAAAAAAGGGTAAATGAGAGATAAACTCCCATTATTTTTTAATCTTTTTATCCGTCAGCCGGAATGTCAGAACAAAAATGATTGCCATCAGAACCGCCGTTACATACATTACGAATTGCATGGAATCCTTAATTATGATATTTACAACATTCTGAACAGTGCTGTTTTCTGAATTAACCTCGTTTATACTGCCTATTGACTGGAAGTAATCATAGACGCCTTGCTCGAATGCCTGATCACCGGAATGCTCCGGAACATAGGTATTGACTCCATCACTAATACCTCCAATAACTCCAAGAATTAAAATTACACCGATAATTGCGGTACCCATTGACTGACCTAATGTCTGACCGGTTGTAACAATACCTGATGCGTTATTCTGACCTTCCTCAGGAATATTGCTTAATGCAATGTCCACACCTAAAGCCATTACAAAACCAAGCCCTGCTCCTAATATGAACAGTCCAGGCATTAATTCAAGCATTGTAGTGTCCATTGTAAACTGCTGGCTTAAAATCAGACATCCGATTATTGATATTATACATCCTACTGACATGAGTATCTTGTGATTCAATTTTGCAGACAATTTTGGAGCTGCCAATGCAAAAAGAAGCAAACCTAATGTCATCGGAAGCAAAGTCAAACCTGTATTGAATGCAGATAAAGCCAATACGCTTTGCAGATAAACAGAAACTGCAAACAATGTTCCGCCCATAGCAAGATTAACCATTAACCTAAGGATAGTACCTACACGCAGATTTCTGTCCTTTAACAATTCAACATCAAGCAACGGAACGTTGCCTTTCCTTTTTCTTTTGATTTCAAACAATGCAAAGACCGCAAGGACAATTAGGCCTGCAACCATTGCAGCTATACTGAAAGTGGTATCATCAGTCAGCATCAAAATACCGATAACAAACAGCACAAGACCTACAAACGAAACTATAGCGCCTGTGATATCCAATTCGCTTTTGGATCCTGTTGCTTCGAAATAAGGTATTTTTCCAGACAGTGCTAAAACAACTAAAACGATTACAAATTCAACAGCAAATCCTAATCTCCAAGTGAAGTATGTTGTCACAACCCCACCGAAAAGTGGGCCGATAGCGGCCGCAATTGCAACCAGTGCGCTTTCAATTGCAAGGGCTAATGTACGTTTGTCTCCATGATAGGTTCCGCTTATTATGGAAACGGCTGTAGGTGTCATTAATGCGCCACCAAGACCTTCCAGTAATGCCCAGCCGATAAATAACATTAAAACGCTGGAACTTAATGCTGCAGTCAAGGTACCAACACCATAAATCACGGCACCGATTAAAAACAGTTTCTTTTTACCAACTATGTCTTGAAGCTTGGTACTTAACAGCATGAATGATGCAGTGATGAGAGTATAAAATGATGAAATAGTTTGAATTGTACTCACATCAGTATTCAAATCAGCAACAACTGAAGAAATACTAACATTCATGAATAGTATCCAAAGCTATAATAAAGGTAGCAAAACAAACAAGGATTAAAGGAATCCAAGAGTGCTCCTTAATAGTTTCATTCATATAAATTAATCCTCCACATATTAACAATTCTAAATTTATATTAATAATTATTTAAGTATATATGATTAAAGTATTCCAACACCTTCAAGCATCGCTTCAATACCTAAAATGATAATGGCCACGCCTCCGATGATTTCGATGTAGTCCGCATACTTAATGGCCATTTTAGTTCCATAGCTTCCTATTAACAACCATATTACAACAGCAATTAAGCTTAAAATGAGAAGGATATATGGATTTACATGAGCTGTAGCACCTTGTGATGCTAGAATCAGGTTTTCAATGTTTCCGAAAATAAGCAAAGTGGAAAATTGGGCATAATTCTTTAAGTCAACCATGATTATGCACCACCTTTTGATCTGATATTTTTCACTGCTCCATAAACCGCCTGAATACCTAATATGAATATTGCAAGTCCACCGATAAAGTTAATGACATTTGAATATTGCATGGCAGCATCAGTCAAAATTACACCTATTATTTGCCAGATTATTACAACGATTATGCTCAAACCACCCAATACTTTGGGATTAACACCTTTAACAACACCTTGTGAAGCTAAAATCAGGTTTTCAATATTTCCAAAAATTATTAACCACATAAAAGGTAAATATTCTTCCAACATGATATTTTTCCACCATTATAATTTTTTATCATCAAATATTTAGTTAACAACATTGATAATATATTAAACAAAATATTTATTACTTTGTATCAGAACTCCTTTTTCAAAACGTTTGCATTATTATATCCAATCCCCAAACTGATTACATCTCAAAAAAAACTGCCGTTAATGCGATTCGACCGATTAGCTGAAAAGATAAAAATAAATTTTATCTTTAATAGCTAAGAATGCCTAACTTAGTGAAAAGGTCTATGAACCTTTGCTTCAGGCAAGGAGTTCAAATCATTCCTGTTAGAAACAAAGTAAAATTTGCAATGGTTGCGGAACCGAGGTAAGTTCCAGTTATTACAATTAAAGCAACAATGATTCCTCTCCAACCGATCTTTTTAAACTCATCCCAATCCTTACCGATTGAAATACCAACATAAGCAAGGAATGCAGTACAGATTGTAGTCAATTCAACATTGGAAACATAATGAGCTACAAAATCAGAGGTTGGCATGCCTGGAATAGCTATAAGCAAACCGATAATACTTATAAAGATAATTGATTGGATATGGACTGGACAGACCCTTTCAAGAGCCATTCCTGTAAGGGTAACGATTGAAATAATCATCATTCCAATAAATGTGTCAATTAATGGAGTGTGAAATCCCACATAATTTCCAACAGTTACAATGACTGAAAATGCAAAAAGCAATGCGCCCCATCTTTTAAGTTTTCCGGAACTTAATCCGTCTGAAGCATCATCATCCTCTTTTATTTCATCTGGAACATTCTCCTCATCAATGTGCGCTTCGCCTTTACCTAAAATTGGAGATAACCATTTGTACAATTTTTCTGCAATAGGCAATGAAACAAACATACACATGTAAATTCCCAAACAGAATGAAAGAATATTACTGCATCCTGCAAAAGCTTCCAATTGAGTGGCCATATCCGGGTGCAAATGCACCAATGGAACCAATGCAGCGGCATTCATACTTGCACTTCCTATACCTGATGCCATTGCAAAGGCATACGGATGATATGGTATGAGTGAAGTACATATGCTTGACAGGAAACTGATGAATGGAGTACCAATGATTGATCCTATAACAAAAATGGCTAAAACTCCACGTGCCTCTGGAGACTTGAAACCGTATTTATCAATGATGATTCCCAGGTTAGGTTCACGGCAGATGGAACTTGCCATACCGATAACTTCCCTTCTAAAACCTAAAAGCAAAGCAACGGGCAACGCTATGAGAGTGCCCAAATCACCCAAAAGCTGCAAGACCAAGGCAGGCCCTACCTGAAAAATGGCAGAAATGGACTGGCCACTTGAAATGGCTAATTTGGCAAGTAAAACACCAATGAGTAAAACCATTACACCCTCAGCCACATTGGCTTGCTCGGGACCTATAAATTTAACGGATTTCGCCAAATAAAGAGCTAATCCCAATACCAATGAGTATATTAAAGGCAATAACAAGAAACTGATAGTGTCGGTTATCTTAATATCTATAACACCAATGGCCATTGAGATAATGACTAAAATCAATATGGTAATATGTAAATTATACTCTTTCCATGGTGGGCTTTTCTTAATGGCCCTATCCGCTCGACGCCTATACCTGTGTCGCCTATACCTGTGTTGCCTTTGTTGTAATCGTGAATGACTTTTAGAAATAAAATCCCTCCAATAGTCTTGAGCAATACCTTATCAAAACAGATACATTATCAGTTGATGCATCTTAAGTCGCATATGAACAGGTCAAAAACAATATATTCTGTCTTTTTGAAAAGATATTTTATCCCTAAACACTTAATATTGTAATATTCTGATATTTTTCGATAAATTTTAAACATTCGTAAATATAATTCATTATTTACATATAAATATTAATACTTGTTTATATATAAAAATTCACATATGAACTATAAAATCTGTACATTCCAGTACTAAAAAGATATTCGGGTGAAAAAAAATGTCTTCTGATGATGAAAAAACATTTCAAGAAAAAGTCAATGAAATTAAGGACACCGACGAAATCAAAAGAGAAGAAACAATATTAAAAGCCAGCGAAAGAGGTGCAAATGCCAAAATCAGATTCCAGGAAAGAAGACTGGAAAGGAAAAAATCCAGAAATGAAAAAAAACTACAATCCTACCTTAAATCAGCGGAAAAAAGCGTTGATAAAGCTTTAAAAGATGCTGATTTGGAAATTGACGAGTTATCAGAAGAAATTGCTTTAGAAATTAAAAATGAAGAAGGGCCTGAAGACATGATTCTATATAAGGCATCCAGCATTCTAGAGGAAATATACTTAAGGACACAATTAAAAATATTAATGGCTAAAAATGATTTGATTACAAATCTTCAGGATGTTTATGAGGATAATCTTGAATTAGCTGATTATGAAGAAGATGTTGCGGCCCTTAAAGAAAAAACAGACCATTTAATAGGTACCCTGGAAGGAAAAATCGCAACCGAAAAAGAAGAGCTGAAAGAAAAATACGGTGGGGAATAACCCATTTTTTATTTTACTTATAAGAACCGTCTTTCTAATAATTTTTTAAACCATGAAAATAAAAAGTATCAATCATGGCAAACCCAAAAGTACACATAATTTATGCTCATCCAAGTAAAAAATCAATCACACATGAAATAAAAGAGGGATACATTCAAGGGTTAAATGAAAATAATATTCAATACACGATAACAGATTTATATGAATCCAATTTTAATCCAGACATCACAGAAGAAGAATACCTGAGAGAAAACAATAATATCCCCTCACCATTATCCGAGGATATACAGATTGAACAGGAAAAAATAAACAATGCAGTAATATTGACATTCATATTTCCATTATTCTGGATGGATGCACCGGCAAAATTAGTAGGATATTTTGCTAGAGTATTCACCAAAGGATTCAAATACGAGCATGAAGATGGAAGTCCGGCTACAATGAAAACCATGGATGTGACAAATTTCTTAATTAGTGCAGGAAGCAGCTATGAAGATTTAAAAAATGATGGAAAGATAAAAGCATTGGAAACAATATTCATAAAAGACCGCATGGCCGGAAAAACCAAAAAAACTAATATCCATATATTCGACGAAACCACCTATCATAAGGAACTGATATTAAATAATCGTGAAAATTACAAGTTAAAAGCTGAAAAAATAGGCAAAAATACAAACTAATCTTATTTTAAAAAAAAAAGAAAAGAAAAAGTGGAATTATTTTAATTGATAAAATGTAAACACTGATATATTATATACCATCATTAATACAAATGATATACAGAGCAATACTAAACCAACGATAATGATATATTTCGCATGCTTTTTGATATATGCGTCATCGCCTTTAGCGAAGTATAATATCAAACCATAGATTATACCAATTAGTGGGAAACATATTGCAAGAAGATAACCAATGATTGCAAGAATTTTTCCGGAATCCATATTTTCACCTCCAAAAACCCTCTTTATAAATAGGTATTAAAAAAAACATAAATAAAATTTTCGTTTAAAATACTTGACCAAAAAAGAAACAAATAATTTCCATACTTACTAACTTTTTCATTTTGGAAAATCAGTGATGGGATGTGGAATGTTTCATCTTCCTTTTGATAATGATAAACCATTTAAATAAGTAAAATAAGAAAGAATATTAAGGGTTTAATTTAATTCTTTAAACAAACATTTAACGAAAGATAATTTTGTGAAACTCGTTATAGGGTTATAAAAAGAACCCAAAAATAAAACAAATGATAGGAATTATTTATCATGACTAATATGGACAGGATTATCATAAATTTTGCTCCGACAGGAGTGTTGATGCAAAAAAAGATACCCCATTTATCCCAATATCACCTGAAGAAATAATCGAAGACGTTCGTCGCGCTTGTGAAATAGGCATAACCAGTGTTCATTTGCATGCTCGTGACAGAACTACAGGAAAACCTTGCTGGAAAAAAGAGGAGTTTGAAGAAATTATTTTAGGAATACGCGAGTTTGCTCCAGATTTAATTATTGCAGTTACTACAAGCGGCAGAGCGTATGGCGAGTTTTCCAAAAGAACCGATGTATTGAACCTGTCAGGTATGGCAAAGCCTGATATGGCCAGTCTTACACTTAGCTCATTGAATTTTAACAGAACAATCAGTACAAATGAGCCACAGATGATACAGGATATAGTGGCCAAGATGAATGAGAAAGGTATCAAGCCAGAGTTGGAAATTTTTGATCTTGGAATGATAAATTATGCAGAATATTTGACAAAAAAAGGAATGCTGCATCCACCACATTACGCAAATATCATTTTAGGAAATATTGCCGGAGCACAACCCACACTTTTACAGTCCGGGGCTTTAGTGGTAAATTTACCTAAGGATACAATATTTTCTATGGGTGCTATCGGTAGATTTCAGTTACCAACAAACGCCATATCCATAGCAACAGGACACGGTGTCCGCGTAGGATTGGAAGATAACATTTGGTACGATGACGAACGAACAAAATTAGCAAGCAATGAAGATTATCTAATAAGAATTCATCAAATAATGGACCTCTTCAGTAAAAAGTTGTGTCCAAGCAGCGAACTGAGAGAAAGATTAAACTTACAAGAAGGATATGGCAAATACGGAACAAAAACAAAGTAGTATTGTATAAAATTTAATAGTTACCAAGAACTATCTTAAAATGAGATTAACCATAAAATCAATGCGATTTCTTCATTTCTCTCAATAATTTTTTACGGGTAGTCAGCAAATGCAATCCTAGAAATATTAGACTGAAAATTGAAGAGGATTTGTGGATATGTGAAACTTTATGATTTCCAATTTTCAAACTTTTTAATGATTTTTGGCTGGAAAGAATACCTGAAATGATGGTTATTGATAAAGAAATCAGCAAACCCATATTTACGATAAGATCTATGGTTCTTTTAAGATTGTATTTTCCTTTAGGTATTGCTTTAAAATAGTTTTTATTGAATTTTAAATGTAATATAATTAAAAATAATAATCCTATTCCCACAATTTCATGAATTAAAATAGGAAGACTAAGGAATTCCAATATAATTGCGATACCCATTAAAACATCTACAGTAATTTTTTTATTCATCCAATCACCCTTAATATTAATGTTCGTTTACTTCTTATTTATATTTTTAGTCATACCTAAATATTTATTAAACTAATAAAAAAATTATTTTATTATAATAAAGACTAAAAAACACGAACAATTCGTATAAAACGTATGATATAGTTAGCAACCTTATCGATTTCAAGTACTAAAACTCCAAATTATTAATTTTTATAATATATTTGCCGAATTAATCTCTACTTATTTTAAACAACCTATCGGAATAACTTTAATACCATCTGGACGAGTATGTGCTACCTCTCCTCCAGTTAAAACTGCTAAAAAACTAGGATTTCTAACCTGGTCGTTAGCTTCAATCAATTTATTTACTTTCAGTAAATTTTGAGCACCTTCCTCTATCTTAGTTTTGCCTAATTTACATTCAATTAAAGCATATCTTCCATCATTAAGGTGTACAACACAATCGACCTCAACATCGGAATTATCATGATAATAAGATATTGAACCTCCAAATTTAGAAGTATACACGCTCAAATCACGAATACACAAATTTTCAAAAATAAAACCAAAAGTTTTTAAACCATCAATTGTATCAAAAGCTTCGGGACTCATATTTAAAGCAGCTACTGGAATTGAAGGATCTATGAAAACTTTTTTATTGCCCGACCTCATTGATGACTTTGACCTAATATTTGGAGCCCAACCCCTTAAATCTTCAATAACAAATAAGCGTTTTAGGGAATCAACATAGGAATAATAAGTCGGTTTGCTAATATCCCCAAAGTTAGCAGAAATATCAGCCATTATTGTAGTATCCTTAGCTAAAGTAGAATTATTCCTAGCAATAGCTTTTAAAATAACTTTAACCCTATCAGGATCACGTTTAACACCATCAACATTAGAAATATCAGTTTCACATATATTATCTAGATAATTATAAGCAATTAATAATTTATCTTTATTATTTTTTTTGTTTATGGAATCTGGCCATCCTCCACGGCATGCCGCAAAAATCAAATCCTCAATTGTTAAATCGGATTCAATCCCATCAATGTCAATATCTGGATTATTAAATATGCCCTCAATAGAAATTTTTCCGTTCGATTCACCGCTTTCATATAGGCTCATTGGTCTCATAAGCAGCCTATGAATTCTACCAGTTCCTGAATGCATAATTTTAGACTCGTCAACAACTGTGGAACCTGTTAGGATATATAATCCTTCACCTTGTAGTTCATCAACACTGTTTCTAACACCGTCCCATAAAATCGGTGCCATTTGCCATTCATCAATCAACCTAGGTTTTTCGCCCTCCAATAATTTTGAAGGTCTGATGTCCAGCCACATTTGATATTCTTCTTGCCTGTCAATATCTTGAAGTTTTAAAACACTCTTGGCATATTGTTCAGCGGTGGTTGTTTTACCACACCATTTAGGGCCAACAATAAGCACAGCACCAATAACATTCATCCATTGCTCTAGTTCATCATCCAAATACCTATCCATATATTCCATAGAACTGCCTCATTTAACTATTTTTTGATAATATATTTAACTATTTTTTGGTAATATATTTAACTGTTTTTTGGTAATATACTTTTCATTATTTCCATATTTCATTTTACTGTTTGGCCTTCACCAGTGAAAATAAATATATTATCCTAAACTCAAAGCATATATATGGATAAGAAGATTAAATACTTCATTCTTTTAATACTATTAATCGCAAATTTATGTTATCAATGCACTTATAATTTCGGTTTATGGAATATTTTCGTATCTTCTTTAGTTATCATTATTTTATTTTACCAATTTGCAATTTTAGACCTAAATAAAGTTTATAAATTCTTACATTACATTATGATAGTAGTTTGTTTCATTGAAATATATATCGGACTAAAAAACGATGATTGGATTTTGACTTATGGATTTTTCGGTTTTTTATTATTTTTATTATGGGTGTGTCTTGAACCTACATTAAACAGTTTAGCTAGTTTTTTTCTTAGACAAGACCATTTTTCAATCGCTTTAAAATTTGCCAATATTTCCATATTTATATTTGGAAAAAAATCTTATATTTTAGCTATAAAAGGAAGTGCTTTAAATATGTTAAATCGCTACGATGAAGCTTTAGTCTGCTTGGAAGAATCTCAGGAATTGGGATATAATCATCATTTTCTTTATTCGAATTTAGGTTATTGCTGTATTTATTTGGAGGATTATGAAAAAGCACTTGAATACTTTAAATTAGCATCAGAAATTAATCCTAACGAATTTGCATATTTATATAACATTTCACAATTATTAATTCAATTAGAAAAGTATGATGAAGCTTTATCTTATATTAATAAAGCATTTGAATTGAATGAAAATAATGAATTATTAAGTGAACTAATTGAAGTAATCAATAATAAATCTGATTAAGATTAACCTCTGACTTAGCTATTGAAATATTAACTTTTAAAAACAATTTCATATAATGAAACCCAAAAATAACACGAACAATTCGTATAAAACGTATGATATAGTTCGCAACCTTATTGATTTCAACACAACTCCAATAGAAATTTATTCATTAAAATATATTTCATAATTTGCACAGATGTCCTGTATTCTTTTTTTGTTTTCTATTTCCTGTTTGGATTTGTAATAACATTCTGTGAAATATATTATGTTATGTTTTCTGCTTAATATGAATATGAATCTGAATGGTGATCTGTTTCCTTCCTTAATTGATTTGCAACGGAATTTCTTGATTTTGAAAACCGGAAATTTCACTTTTGAACCTAAACCCGGAATCTGATTATACCTATCTTGGGTTAATCTATGGTCTCCCCTTTTCAAATCCAGAAGTAAAACCTTTTTTAACCTTTCAAAGTCCTCTTCAAGTGATGGGCACTTTTTGGTGAGTTTTTTAAATTCCTTATCAAATTTAGGATAAGTCTTAATGGTGTATTCAGTTGTCATATTCTCTAACGCTGTATTCAGGGTCCCTGTAGAAAACATATTCGTAGTCTAAATCCTCATTATCCTCTGCAATCATCCAAGGCATGTCCCCATGGGAGTATTCACTGACTTCTTTTGCAGACAAATCGCCTAAATCATCGATTACTTCATTTATGACACTCAACTCTTTAGTGTTTAGGGCTGATAGGTCTGGAACATCTTTTAAATAGTGTTTATGGATAGTAGTTCCAAAATAAGGTTTTTTTTCGATTGTGATGGATTCGTCATTTATCATCTCATCGATTATTTCATCAATGTGTTGTGGGTATGGACCCCTTTCATATTTGATGTAGGTTTCATTGGTTATGGAGGTTTCATATTTCTCATAATAATTGAAATCTGAAAAATACAATAATTTGCAAATCACGGTTTTTCCAACATTCTTTTTATTTTCACATCTGTTGATAATGTATGAAAGAACTGTTTTGAACTTCTCTTTATCAAATTCCATTGTTTATACCCTCCTTTAATTAAATAATTTAAGATTACACTACGTTGTTTAACTTATTGTTTCTCTTAATTTAAATATTTATGCTTTTTACGAGTTTAAAGCAATTTTGAAGTCATATGAAAAGCAATAGTTTAAGCCATAGCTATGTATACAATAGCCATGATTATATAACAACTCTGGATTTCCTTCCAAACTATGTAACATTAGATGATGAACATAATATTCAATGGATGGATGTTGATGTTAAAAAAAAGAATGGGTTAACAGTAATGTTAACAGAATTTAAATTTCATAAACCTTTGGAGGTTCTCCAGAAAAGTCGGCGATAGTAGCTTTGCCTTCTTTAATGGTAAATACTTCAAATGTCGGATTGTCACCAGATTCATATAATGCCTTTACAAGATCATTAGCATCAATTACCTTTTGTTTTATTTCCAAATCATCGACGAATTCGACTTTTCCAGCAATTCTGATCCATTGGAATTCAGGAGTGGCTGCAGTCATTTCAAAGTTAGGGTTTGCATCCAATTCCCTATACATTGGCTTTTGATTGCTGGTACAGAAGTATGGTTTGTCATCTTCTGCAAAGTAGAATAATATAGGTCTTACTTTTGCATTTCCGTCAAGTCCTGTAGTTGCGAGATATTGCTGAGGGTTTTCAGTTAAGAATTTAATTACGTCTTCCATTCATATCACCTTTATTTATAATACTAAATCTCTTTATTTTGTTTAGCATTAATTATAAATTGGTTTTATACTAAATATAAGCTTTTTGTTACTTTAAAGTTACTAATAACTGATTAGAGTCTTTGGTTACTTTTTCGTAACTAAAATTTTATTAATAATCATCAATAGATAAATTCATATCCAAAATGGAAAGTGTGATATCATGGCTAAATTCGAAAGCAATTACTGTCCGGTAAACGAAACCTTAAAAATCATCAGCGGAAAATGGCACCTTCTAATAATAAGGGATTTGTTTTTCGGTAAAACAAGATTCAAAGAATTTAAGGAAGACAAACCTGCTTTAAGCAATAAAGTTTTAACAGAATGCCTAAAGGATTTGGAATCAAACGGACTGATTTCAAAAACCAATATAGATGACTCCAAAATAACTGAATATTCCCTGACTGAAGAAGGAAAAAGAATGAATAGAATTCTTTATGAACTGGCCATGTTCACTTTAGAAAAAGATGATACCGCAACAGATGACGAATCTGAAGAAATGACAAACATCTTTAAGAACACCCTGAATATTGATTAATACAGGAGAATCATATGAATAAAGAAGAACAGCTTGATTTTCTAATTAATTATTTGATTGATGAGAGAAACGAATCTATTGAAATTCCACAAGACTACAAATCTAAAAGAGATTTGCTTCGATCCTTAATGAATGTAAGAATGCCTTTAAAAATTTCAGATGAATTTCTAAAAGTTCAGGACGATTTCCTAACTGCCGAAACATTAAGTAAAAATTTAACTTCAGTTGAAGATATCAAGGATGTTGCCGGCAAAATCATGCTTTGGCAAGGCGATATTGTAACCTTGAAAGTTGACGGGATTGTCAATGCTGCAAATTCAAAATTATTAGGTTGCTTTATACCTCTTCACAATTGCATTGACAACATGATTCACTCAGCAGCCGGATTACAGCTCAGAGAGGAATGCAACAAAATAATGCAGTTGCAGGGACAAGATGAAAAAGTGGGCGAAGCTAAAATCACAAGCGCTTATAATCTGCCTTCAAAATATGTAATCCATACTGTCGGCCCCGCAATCCCCCATGGCTCAAAGCCTTCCAAAAGCGACTGTGAAGCACTGAAAAGTTGCTACATTTCATGTTTAGAAATAGCCGATGAAAATAATCTTGAATCATTGGCTTTTTGTGGCATTTCAACAGGAGTATTTAATTTTCCACGAGATTTAGCGGCCAAAATAGCTATTGGTACTGTTAGAGAATATTTGAACTCAAATGAAACCAGCTTAAAGCATGTGATTTTTGACGTATTCTCAGATGACAGCTATACAACATACAGGAATTTATTATTCTAGGAGAAGAATATGGAACATTTCGTTAAAAGATTAGACAAGGCATATGATGCCATAAATGATGCAGAATATATTCTTGTTGGTGCAGGTGCCGGATTTTCTGCAGCTGCGGGCATTGAATATTCGGGTAAACGTTTTGAAGACAACTTTAAGGACTTCATTGAAAAATACAGCTTGACCGACATGTATTCTTCCGGATTTTATCCATTCAAAACTTCCGAGGAAAAATGGGCCTACTGGTCCCGTCATGTTTTTATGAACAGATACTCCGTTGGCAAAACCGAATTATATGAACAGTTATTGAATCTGGTTAAAGATAAGGATTATTTCATCCTGACAACCAATGTCGAACATCAATTTTGGATAAATGGCTTTGAGGATGATAGAATCTTTGCAACACAGGGAGACTATGGCATTTTCCAATGCAGCGAACCCTGCCATGAAAAATTATACTCAAATAGGGATTTTGTCTTTAAAGCCGTTGAAAACATTAACGATTGTAGAATCCCTTCCGATTTAATACCAAAGTGTCCAGTCTGCGGAAAGGAAATGGCTTTGAATCTAAGAGTCGACAATACATTTGTTGAAGATGAGAAATGGACGGAAATGTATAATAATTATTCAAAGTATTTGGAACATGTTGATGAAGACAAAAACATTGTATTCTTGGAGTTGGGCGTTGGCTTTAACACACCTTCGATAATAAGATATCCATTTGAACAGATGACATATGAAAACCCGAACACCACATTAATTAGGTTAAATAGAAGCTCATCACAAGCAATACCTGAAAACAAAGATAAGACCATTTGTTTTGATGAAAATATTTCAGAAATATTTGCATATTGGCTTTCAAGGATTTAAATTATCAATTATTCATGGACACATAATTCTTGAATTAACACTTGAAAATACGAACATTTCGTATAAAACTTATAAAAAAGTTCAGATGCTTATCAAAATCAAGTACTAAAACTCGATATGGAATTTATTTTTTTTTAGGATTATAAAATTTTTGAAAGTTATCCAAAATATTAAATCTAAAGGTAACTTTCAATTATTTTAGTTGCGGATTCAACCATCTTTGGACAAAACTCTTTAAATAGATTATTATCCAATGCATATTTAACACCATCTTCAGTTCTAATGTCACAATTAAGTAATTCTCTACAGATATATGATCCGTTTTCCTTTTCGAATTCATCTAAAAATTTTTCACATACTTCATTACTTTTAGTTTTACTTTCTCCATATTTAAGGCCTAATGCCATTAGTGCACCTGTGCAAGCACCACAAACTTCACCTTTACGCATACCACTACCAAAGCATGCGCCGATTTTCAAGGCTTGTTCTTCTGAAAGGCCTAAATTTTGTGAAAATGTTGCAAATACCGCTTGTGAACACACATATCCATTTTCAAATAATTGAACTGCTTTTTCTATATTTTTCATAAATATAATTTTAATTATTTTGACTTATAAAATAATCTGATGTTTATCAATTTCTACCCCTAAACTCAAATATGAACCTTATATAAAGAAATCGCATAAGAACACGAACAATTCGTATAAAACGTATAAAAAAGTTCTGATACTTATCGATTTAAGCACTAAAACTCTAATATGAAATTTATTTTGTAGCGATTATAAATCTTTCATTCAGTTAAATATTTTTTATATTTCATTAGTAAAATTTCAAAATTGCCAACAGTTATAATCAAGGTTCCAATCAGGAATGCATATAAGTTTGAGATAAATATTAACATTATTGCCATTCCCAGAACTGTAAATGTTGTCATTAACAGCAAATCCTTTTTTGTTAATTTAATATTTTGCCTATAATATTGTTTGTTTGCTAAAATTGAAATGTAGAAAACAACTAATGAAACAATCATCAAAATACTTACAAACCAATAATTAACCTCACCAGAATTAATCAGCTCAAAGGAAACAGTGACAAGATTAATGCTTATGATAATAAAATAATGGCTAAACATTAGCCTTAATGATCTCTCAATCCTATTATGTTGCATTAATCTGTGAATTTGAATTACATATGAACCAAACATGGTTATTACAATTAGAAATAGTAAGATTGGCACTACATTAAAGTTGGTTACATCGAAAAATTCTGCCAATCCAACAACAGCCTCACCAAAGGTGATGATTGTCAATAATTCAAACCTTTCAACAAGATGGGGAAAGTTGATGATATTTTTATTAAATTTACCTCTAATGAAAAATGGCAAAAATGCACCTGCCAATACCGCTAAAACATTAATCCAAATTACATAATCTTCAAAATCGAAAATATGGCATAAAATGGCAATGATATAGATGGTACATACAATTGATAGGATTGTTATGGAGTTTCCTGCTGCTCCAGACATTGATTTTTCTTTTTTAGCTTGAATTGCATATAATATTACAACAGTACCTAGCATTATGAGCATGGAAATGTCGAAAGCAAAATACATTGAAGCCCAATCGAGCGAAATGGTATTGGCCATGAAAATAGCTGCAATCATATTTACACAGACTAAAACATAATCATACCATTTCCATTGTCCATAACGGTTAACATAGTTTGTAAAATAAAGCCAGGCTTGGAGAATTACAAAGCAAGTAATCAAATAAGCGAAAAAATTAAAAGGAGGAATTATTCCTCCAATAGGTTCGTTAATCAAGCCGGTCAACTGTGAAATTGCATAAACAAAAATCAAGTCATAGAATAATTCAATCAATTGCACTGGCTTTTTAGTTATTTCCATATAACTAAGTATTGAATTAACAGTTATATTTAGTTAACTAAATGTTATTCTTTGTATATTTCTGCCATACTTTTTCATTATCGTTAGCTGAAACCTTATTGTCCGCCATCACACCTACCAAATCATGAGCAATGTAAGGTTCCTCAAGATAATTCATATCATCGTCGGACAATATTAAATCAACTGCATTGACTGCACCATCCACATGATGCATTTTAGTTGCACCAACTACAGGAGAAGTTACCTTTTTTAAAAGCCAAGCAAGAGAGACTTCAGTCATTGAAACGCCATAATTCTGTGAAATTTCATGTACTCTTTTAATAATTTCCAAATCCAATGATTCTGTGTTTTGATATTTCAATTTAGCATAAAAGTCTTTCTTTAGTCTTTTGGAAACTTCACCAGGCAATCTTGATAGCCTTCCAGATGCAAGTGCGCTGTAAGGTGTTAGGGCAATATTGTCTGTTTTACATAATGGAATCATTTCACGTTCCTCTTCACGAAAAATTAAGTTATAATGTCCTTGAATGGATACGAATTTATTGAAATCATTCATTTCAGCTATTGCATTTGCTTTTGCAAGTTGCCAAGCAAAACAATTGGAAATACCTATATATCGAACCTTGCCTTCTTCAATCACTTCGTTTAAACCTTCCAAAATATCATATATTGGAGTATTGTAATCCCACATGTGATAAATGTATAAATCTATATAATCCATTTGAAGGTTATCTAAGCTTTTATTGACAAGATTGTGGATGTGCTGTTGGCCTGTGACATTGTTTTTAATCTCTTCTTCTGTTCTGGGTAGGAATTTTGTTGCAATTACAACATCTTCACGATTGGCATGTTCATTAATCGTTTTTCCAAGGTATTGTTCAGAAGTACCGTTCTGATAACCAATTGCAGTATCATAGAAGTTTATTTCATGATTTAACCCCTTTTAATCACTTCAATTGATTCTTTTTCAGGCAATGTCCAAGTATGCATACCTGTTGTCGGATCGCCAAAGCCCATACAACCCATACACACTCGGCTAACATTGAGGTTTGAATTTCCAAGTTTAATGTATTTCATGATAACTAATTTTAATAGAGTAATTTAAAAACATATGTATTAAATGAATCTTTCATGTGATTCAAAAATGATTTAATATTAACAATAGATTTGGAAAGTCATTTATATAGATAAAACCTACAATAACACGAACAATTCGTATAAAACAAAACTATATAAAATAAATAGTACAAAATAATATCAATTCATAAGAACATAATATGAATTAAAAACAAAATTGGAGATTTATAAAATGAAAGCCAATGCACAAAAAATAGCTGATGGAGTATACTGGATTGGTGTACTCGATTGGGATTTAAGAACCTACCACGGTTACACATTAGACGGAACCACCTACAATGCATACATTGTATTTGGAGAAGACGAAGTAGCGATTATCGACAACGCTTATCCTGGTAAAACCAAAGAGATGATGGCACGTATCGACGACGCTTTCGCTCAAGAAGGAAGGGAAGTCAAAGTTGACTACATCATCCAAAACCACGTGGAAAAAGACCACTCCGGAGTATTAGTGGACTTGCACAAAAGATTCCCGGAAGCACCAATTTACTGTACCAAAATCGCTGTAAACGGTCTTTTAAAACACTACCCTGCACTTGAAGGCGCTGAATTCATCACAGTAGGAACCGGTGACTCCTTGGATGTTGGCGGCAGAACCTTAGCATTCCTAGATGCGTTCCTATTACACTGGCCTGACAGCATGTTTACCCTGCTTGCAGACGAAACCGGTATTTTATTCCCTAACGATGCATTCGGTCAACACTTATGTTTCACCAAAAGATTTTCAGATGAAATCCCTGAAAATGTCTTAATGGATGCGGCACAAAAATTCTACGCAAACTTGATTACACCTCTTTCAAAATTAGTGCTTAAAAAATTAAATGAAGTAGTTGAATTGGGCTTGCTTGACTCCATTAAAATGATTGCACCATCCCACGGTCAAATCTGGACCGACCCTATGCAAGTAATCGGAGCTTACCAAAACTGGGCTACAGGTGTATGTGAAGACAAAATCACAATCATTTACGATACCATGCACTACTCAACCCAACAAATGGCTCATGAAATTGCAGAAGGTGCAATGTCTGAAGGCTATGATGTTGAAATCTTCTTCCTGCACGAAGATGAAAGATCAGAAATCGTCAAAAGCATCCTGACCAGTAAAGGAATCGCAATCGGAGATCCAACAATCAACGATGTGCCATACCCAAGTATCGGAGACATCATGTACTACCTGAAAGGTCTCTTATTCAACAGAACAGGCATTGTAAGAAAAGCCGTTACCTTCGGTTCAATGGGTGGAAAAGGAGGATCACCAGCAAAACTCGCTGAAGAATTGGAAACCTGCGGATTTGACGTGATTGACACCCAGGAAATCACTTTCGTGCCAAACGCTGAAGAAGAAGAAGCAAGCTACGAATTGGGTGTAAAACTAGCTAAAGCTTGTAAAGAATTATAGACCAAAAAATTAAAACATATATGATAAACCAAGGAGAATGAAATTATGGTTAAATACGAACATGAAATCGGAATTACAAAAGGAACCCCTGTAGAAAACTATGTTGCAGGAAACTTTGAAGGAGAAACCAACGAAGTAGGTATCTATCTTGCCATGTCCAGACAAGCTTCCAGAGAAGGCTATGGGGAATTGGCTGAAGTATTCAAAAGATTAGCATGGGAAGAAGCTGAACACGCTGCCAGATTCTGTGAAATGAACGGAATCATCAAACCTACCCTCAAAGAAAACATCGAATGGATGATGGGTGGAGAAAAAATGGCAAACGCAGAAAAAAGGGAAGCTTCCGAAAAAGCTGCTGAAGCAGGTATCGAAACCGCTGCTGATTTCTTCAGAGAAAGTTCCAAAGACGAAGGCCGTCACTACAAAATCTTAGAAGGAATCTTAGAAAGATACTTCTAAATACCTAAAACTCGAAAGAATTTAATTATTCTTTCACCATTTCTTTTTTTAGTCTTGAAAATTAGTAACAGCTATAGAAAAAATAACATATCTCTCCATAACTGTCAAACTTTAAAATTTATCTTTATAATTCCAAATTAAAACTCCACATATAATAACCAATAAGAGAATTATCAACCAGAAGCTATTGGAATGAACATTAAGGGAATTGACAACATTTGATTGATTAGATGCTGTTGTATTATTATCCAATACGATGCCTGCATCATAAGACAATAAATTGTTGCCTAATGAATAACCGATTTGATTAACGAATTGAGAATCATCAGCTAAATTATCGGAATCTGAATCAATCGTATTATTGCCCTCATAGAAATCATTATCATCATTTATGAGATATAATGTAGTAGTAACATTTTGAACTGATACACTGATGCTGGATATTTTATTGAATGGAGTAAAAGTAAACTTCTCGCCTAATTTAACACTTGTTTTATCCAGGGATCCGGTATTGGAAGATAATGATAAAGTCAAATTATTGAAATTTTTAGAATACTTGGAAATACTGCCGGAAGCAGTATCATTAGAATATAGACTTATATCAACAGTCAGTGGAGTGCCGGCACTATACTCTTTTGGAGAAATGCTTGAATCCAAGAATAAATAGCTTAAAACATCTACATTATTAACATTGACATTATCTGTCTTATTTCCTCCAAACCAACTGTCTTTCAAAGAAACTCCTCCGCCGGAAGAATAAACATCCCCAATAGATTCATTCACATTGGAATTCAGGAATAATGAATCTTTAATTGAAGTGTCTTTGGAATTTTGAGCAAAATAAATGGAATTTAAAGAATTATTAATAAATTCTCCAATAATGCTAACATTTGATGTTGGTTTTTCGAAATAGATTGCACTGCCAAGACCATTGCCATTATTGATGAAAGTGGAATTGATGAAACTGTCAGAAAGTTCATTGTTGAATTTGATGGCTCCACCCTCATCGGCTAAACCGTTCTTAAAGGTTATGCCCTGAATAACAATTTTTTGAGAGTCGACATTGAAAATTCTAGAGTTTCCTTCAGCATCGATGATTGCCTCATTAGCAGGATCATAGAAAATCAAATTCTTATTAATAGTTAAATTTGTGTTTCCTAGACCGGTGTATGTTCCTGGAGCCATATAAATTATGCTGCTTTCATTAGCATTATTGATGGCGTCCTGGAGAGAAGTGAATGGGGCCATTAAAGAACCGTCCCCAGTATTATTATAGCCTATTCCATTAATATCAGTTAGATTATCACTGTTCCAAAGATTAATGAAATACATTAGTGCAAGAAATGAGATTCCACCGATAATTATACTGACTTTCACAATTCTGCCCACATTAGATTCATCCTGAATATGCCTATCATATACTATGTTTTTAACAAAAGCCTGATTATCAATAATCACCTGAATTTTTCCAAAACCTTCCCTCATCTGAACATAATCGAGCGAAATAAACTCACTAGTCACTACTGGAAGAGATAGTGTTCCTAATTCCGAATTAGCAGATATATCCGGTTTTAAAAGTTCAAATAAGGCTGGAAGTCCATCACTAGTAATATTTATGATTACCTCACCAACATTGCCCATTACATGAACTCTATCATCCATACGCATTTGAATAGGGGAATTGTCTACAGCAGACTCATGTCCAATCTTAATATAGTTATTTCTAGTGAAATTAATTTCATTAGCCCCCCACCAATTACTGGATATCGTGCCAGTCACTCCTGAATCAAGATATATGGCTGGGCATTCTGCATCCATTTTATTGTCCACAAATACATTATATTTGATACTGATTTCTCCATCCCCGTCAACATATATTGCTGAACCGGAAGGAATAAGCCCTCCTTCATTAATAGAATTAGTCCTGAAGTTACATTGCTTAATAGTAAATGAACCGGAATTACAGTCTATATACAAGGCCCCACCTTGATTGCGGGCAACATTATTGACAAAATAACAGTATCTTAAAACACCATCATACACTATCTCACCGTCACCATCAATATTTCGTATTTCTTTTGTATAGATTGCACCGCCCCGTTCAGCACTATTAGAAGTAAAAGAGTTACAGTCTGTTTGAATATTAGGAACAGTGGCATCAGTGTGCAATGCATCAGTATAAACAGCACCACCCTTACTTGTTGCGGAATTAGAAGAAAATGAAGAATTGGATAGTGTAATAAGATTGTCAGAATAAATTCCACCACCATCACTTGCACGATTTCTTTCAAATACATTATTGCGGAAAATTCCGTCGCCTATTGATTCCTTATATACCGCACCACCCCTGCCGCTGATGACAGAATTCTCATTAAATTTTGAATTGGTGGACTTCAGGTAATTTGAAGAATAAACAGCACCACCGGATTGTGAAGCAACATTTGATGTGAATACAACATTATCTAAAGTTATTTTTTTACCATAAACAGCGCCACCGGATTGTGAAGCCTGATTGGATGTGAATTTAGAATTTGAAATATCTAAAGTGGATCCGGTATTGGCAAAAATGGCTCCGCCATCACGGGTTGCCATATTATTTGAAAAAGTACAGTTAATGATAGTGACAGCAGAATTCATAGCATACAATGCAGATCCGTCACGCATATTATCCGGACATTGGCCGCTTTGTGATTTGGCATTTTGAAAGACTATATTTTTTAAAACAACATTAGGAGAACTTATTCTAAATATATAAGATTGCATAGCCCCATCAATAATATGATTTCGTCCATCTATAGTAATCGGTATGGCAAGCTTGACTCCATCAAGCCCGAGTTCAGCACCGTCTACAGCTTTATCATACCGGTAATTAGTACTTAAGACAACATTTGGCGAAACTGAAACTGCGAATCTTAATTGAGTGAATGTTGCCCATCCATCCGTAAGGTCACTTTCACCGGAAATATCTTGGTCATATTGATTGGAGTTTTGATTCTCTTCAATATCAATATCATGAGCTAAATTTTCATCATCTGCATCAACTAATGTTTGATTATCAACATCCGACGCATTAATAGCTGAAATCGAAAGAAGCATTATTAACAGACATATGAAAATAATCCCTAACTTATTTCTTAACATATTAACTCTCCTAATGTTTTATTTGTCCTTATATCTTTTAATTAAAGCCCCAAATAGGCAAATAAGTATTATCAATAATATTATAAGATACGCATTATTATTATCATGAAAAATATTAGACTGATTTTTAAGTATTGATTTGCCAACCCTGTCATCTGATTGGTTATTTAAATTGTTGTAACCTGCAAACGGCAATGTTGCGGAAATATCCTCATAACTATCTTGAGAAATTGAATTGCTATGCTGATGACTTCCATTATTTATAGAATCGCCCTCATTGAATTCCGGAAGAATTGTGATTTGATAGCATTCAGCTTCTGAAGTTTCAAAATTAAATAATGTAATATAATGCTGTCCGACACCCAAAAATGCGATATTGAATGATGCAAGGCCGTTGCTTTTTACATTTACATATGTCACGGATGAATCGTCAATTGCAACCCCAACCACTGTGTATTCAGGCAAGAATTCTCCATTTCCATCTACAAACTCCGCATAAAATGGAGTATGATTACCTAAAACTCTGACAATGTCTGTTGCATTGATAGTTGATAAAACTGTGTATGTTGTTTTTGCTGAAATGCCCAAGACATCTAATGAAACCGAATATACACCAGGATATACATAATTACTAAAACAAAAGCTTCCAACTCCATTTTCATCAGTGTACATCTCATAATTATTATTCAATGCATGAATACCAACTCTCTGATTAGCAATAATGTCCTTATCCCCTTCCAAATATACTTTTAAAGTCTGAGAATTACTGTAATAATCTTTTATTTCAGGTGCAACTATTGTCAAATTCAAAACATTAAATGTTTTTGATACGGATATGGATTCTAAGCCAGAATGAAAACTTACTTCACAGATTACATCGAATGTGCCGATTTTTTCAGCTGTTAACTCCATAATCGCATTTTTAGTATTATATTTAACTTCATTTGTCAAAGATGGATTTACAGTAAAGGAAATATAATTATTATCAAATTTAGCATCGAAAATTTCCCCAGTAAATAAGCTTCCATCAGATTTATAGAAACAAAGTGTTGCGGTAACGGTTTCGTTTATTATGAAATATTCTCTATTCAATACCAGATTAATTTTTAAAGGATCGCTGTCAGTATGAGGTTCATTTGATTCCCATGGTAAAAATTTCCATTCAATCAACTGGTCATTGCTTTTAGAAGGATTATTATTTCCCCACCAATTATTGTTTATTTTATCAAAGTACCCTGAGTTGAATACTGTTTGTCCTTGTTTATCAGCATCATTAAACAAGAAAATATTATTGGATAAAGTTAAATGAGAACTGATTGAATCCAAATACATTGCTCCGCCTCTATCGCCACAGTGATTGTAAGCGAATAAGCATTGTGTAAAGGTTATGTGATTTTCATCGTTGATATATATTGCGCCACCATCGTTTTTATTGGCTTCATTTCCAATAAATGATGCATATTTGACGTCTTTCATGAATTTGTTTGTGCGTATTGCGCCGCCCTTTGCATGTAACGCTTTATTATACATGAATGAAGAAGGTGTATTTTCTATTGTTAAGCCATTAGTTGCATAGATTGCACCACCACTATCCGCAGCAGTATTTCTATCAAAAACGCAATTATCTATAATCAGATGAGCCTTGGAATGAATCGCTCCACCATCACAATCGTTTAAAATTGAAGCTCCCTGTGCAAGATTATTACTGAATGTGGAATTTTGAATTCTGAGTTCACCGCCATCATTAAAGATTGCGCCTCCGTCCTGCCATGCATGATTATAGCTGAAAGTACAGTTCACAATAACATACTTGGCATCGGATTTTATGAAAATGGCTCCACCGTCATCATCATCATATTCATAACCGTCGGTCAATATCAAATTTTTCAATGTAACAGTTCCTTCACTGGAATAAAAGATTCTGGATGCGTACTGAGCGTCGATAGTATGTCCATGACCATCAATTACAATGTTTTTATTTATGGTAATTCCTTTTTGCTCTTTTTCAAAATCGTGTATAAAATACGCATAGTCCTTATCAAGATTTATAACCGAATTTGATGGCGCATTATCTATTATTGTCTGCAAATCTGTAAAGGTCCGATAATTGCTTTGGACAACTTGAACTACATTATCCGGTTCGGAGGACTCGTCAACAGTAAGGAAAGCGCCAGGGTTGGACCATCCCTTAACGGAAATATGATGAATGCCCACATCTCTTGGAGTATAGCTGCTTAACATTGAATTCTTATTTAAAACGGCTTGTGAAAATTCACCGGAATTGGTATGCACAAGATAATAATAATAGCCCAACATGGATATTTCGCCATTAACCTCATTGCCATAAGTTGAAACCAAGCTATATTCAACCGGAACAGACTTATTGACACCAGTTGTTGTAGAACCTAAAGTGATTCTCATTTTTAAAGGATCTGAATCATAATGTTTTTCTGTCTTTGTTACATACCATTCTATTAAATCCCCATTTCCGAAATTTGGCGTATCATGACCCCACCAATTTTGATAAATATTAGAATATTTTCCACAATTATAAACTGTACCACCCATATCAGCACGATTAGTAAAGAAAATATTATATGATAAAGAGATGGAAGAACTGCTTGAATCTAAATATATTGCACCGCCCTCATCAACACACATATTACTGTCAAAAAGACAGGATGTGACATCAAAATGAGATTCTTTGTTAACGTAAATCGCCCCGCCATCTTTTTCCGCATGATTATCTATAAAAATGGCATTTTTAACATTGGAAATATAATTTGTATATACCGCACCACCGTTAACCTCTGCCTGATTATATATGAATTTCAATGGGACATTATTAAAATAGATTTCTTTGTCACAATAAATGGCTCCTCCATCAGTTTTCGCATAATTCTCTTCAAAAGTGGATGGAAGATTAAACATAATATTATTTTTAGTGTAAACAGCACCGCCGTTTCCATCTTTAGCCTGATTTTTCACAAAATTAACTGAAGAGCTGTTGAATCGAATATCGCAATAGCTATAAATTGCACCGCCAGTTGATTCTGCGACATTTGAATTGAAATAGGATGGCGAACCTACAAATTCAAGGATATTATTATTATCTCTACCCTTATCGACATAAATTGCACCGCCATCATCATAGGCATAATTATCAGAAAAGCTGCAACCATCGATTTTCAATTCACAGGGTTTAGTAGTATAAGTGTCAAAGTAGATTGCCCCTCCTCTGCCATCATAGAAAACGCTTTTCTTTTCACATTTATTTCCATTGAAGGTACAATTTTTGAAATAGTACTTTGAGACAGTACTGGCATCGCGAGAATATAACATGACAGCACCGCCATAGGCATAAGCATAATTTTTGTTGAAGATGAGGTTGAAAGCAACACTATCAAATGTATAGGCATAAATTGCCCCACCGTAATAAGCTCCGTTTTCTGTGAAGATGGATTCCTTATCAGAAAAAGTAAGCCATCTGTTGGACCAAATGGCTCCGCCATAAGTAGCATAGTTTTGCATAAATTCACATTCTTCAAATCTCAAATCGCCGGAATTGGAAATTGCACCTCCATCTTCATCAGCTGTATTTTTAATGAAAATTGAATTTGTAATAGTTGAAATTCCCAAAGGAGTGTAACTGGTAAATACTGCTCCTCCTGCCTTTTCGGCACGATTGGATTCAAAATAACAGTTATCTATGACAGAATTAGAACATGATAAAACAGCACCTCCAAAATCCAAAAGGGCTGTATTCTGTTTAAAAGTAGAGTTTGTAATAAAAACTGTATCGCCCCAATTGGCTATAGCACCGCCACGATAAGCCTTATTGCCAATGAAAGTACAATTTATAATTTCAACAACGCCTTTGCCAGAAATATAAATGGCACCACCATCTTCCTCCGAATATCCGTTTTTAAACATGATATTCTTTAATGTGACTGTACCTTGAGAGCAAGTAATTAGACTATGTTTTCCCTGTCCGTCAATTATATGACCTTTACCATCAATTGAAATATCCTTATTAATTTTAATCGGAGCGCTTCCTTGAGTATAATCATCATCCAATACTATTTCAGAATACTTTTTAGCATCATCTACCTTTTTCTGCAAATCATCGAATTTTCCGGATTCTAAAGTCTGATTTTCTTCAGCGCAAACTGCAGATATTGTAATCAATAATAAAAGTAATGCAAAGATTACTTTAAATTTCATGTTATCCCATTGTATTATCCTTTAAAGAACAATTAAGTATATATACAATATATCAGTTATTACATATAAACTATAGCAAGTAATTATATTTTGCATAGGGTTAATGAAAAAAAATTTAAAATTTAAAACAGGCAGTTAACCAAGAAAACCAGCCAGCACACTAAAGATAACAATCATTGCAAATACTGCTGAAATGGCATTGACGATAGGCTTTGCCTGAGCTTCAGTCAATTTGTATGTCAATAATATTTCAAGCATATGCCCTCCGTCGAGAGGCTTGATTGGGAGCAGGTTAAACAGACCAATTCCCAAGTTAAGTGTAAAGATCCATTGGAATATATCAATTATAGTAAATAATGCCCATGGAAGAGGGCCTAAACTGTTATCTGCCAATTTGAAATGCTTGCCTGCCTGAATTCCGAAAAATCCTATTGATTCGTTGTTAGGATTTTTACCAAGCACGACCGAATAGTCTCCCTGGTCTGTTCCGACAGTGATATTGTCTCCAGGCTTGAATGAACCGACAAAATTCAGATAAGTTTGCGAATCGTTAATGACATGGCCGTCAATGGATTCAACAACCATTCCTTCCTTTAAAACACCGTCTGATGGGGAATCACCAACAATATGACTTATTTCAATTCCATCTTCAGCAAAGAAATGTGGAATCCCATAAGCAGCACCCATAACAATCAGAATAGCTATCAAAGCAAGAGTCATGTTTGCCATTGACCCGGCACCATAAACCCTTAAACGAGAGATTTTGCTGGCTTTTTTAAGTTCATCCTCATCGGGCTCTACGAAAGCTCCCGGAAGAATGGCAAAAAGCAGCAATCCTATTGATTTGATTGGAACTTTCTCACCTACACACTGAACTCCATGGGAGAACTCGTGCACAACCAAAACCGTAGCCAGAGCTATGAATCCGGATAAAAATGGAACAAAAATAGGTGATCCGGGAATTTCAACTCCGGGAATAACAATAGAAACGGAAGGTGCTTCAAGAGCTGTCTGAAGCGAACTGATCAATGTCCATGAAATGAAAATCATTGCGGCAAATGATATTACTATCCCAACATTCATATACCATTTCCAAAATTTCGGGGAAATATTGTTTATTCTAGATATCAGCCCTCTCAGCTTTGTAGTCTTCCACATGATGACCGGAAAGTTCAATTCCACACCATGATTTGACAGCTTTTCATGAAATATTCCGACCAATATCCAGATGACAGCAAAAGCTATCAAATAATAGTAAATACCATTCATTAAAATACACCATTACTTACCAAAGTAGTGAATCAAAGAAGACAACATCAACTATATCATCCTTTTGATATCCTTCATCATTTTCGTTGATTATGATATAGCTGTTCGCCTCAACCATTGACCTAATAATGCCAGAACCTCTATTGAGCACATGCTTTGCATGTTCATCATCAGAAACTGCACGTACGAAATCAGTCCTTCCAAGTTGTGAAGGTATTTTAAGTTGGGATACTCTTTTAACAATATGGAAATCAAAAGACCTGCCTTGCATTTCAAACAAATACTTTCTTGCAAACATGTCAAACTGGCTCATTGCAGCAACAGGCTGACCTGAAAAAGTAAATATCATCTTTCCATTAACTATTCCAGCACCCGCAGGTTTTCCTGGCCTAATAGCTACCCCATGGAACAATATTTCACCAAGCTCATCAACAACATCAAGGACAACATCTCCTTTACTGATGGCTGTTCCCCCTGTGGTCATGATTACATCATACTCTTCGCTAGCTTCCAAAACGGCTTGCTTCACTTCATCAAAAGTATCTCCTGCATGACCAATATCAGCAATAGCACCTGAATCCTCCACCATTGCCTTGATTGTGAACTGATTGGAGTTAATAATTTTAGCCTTATCAATCTCTTCCTTGGTTGGCTCTACCAATTCATTGCCTGTGATGATAATCTTGACTCTAGGCTTCTTAAATACTTTAACAGTATCATAACCCGCTGAGGCAATTAATCCCAACTCCTGGTATCTGATGAAAGTGTTCTTATCCAGAATCTTTTGACCCTTTTCAATGTCTTCAGATTTCGGACTCACGTTTTCACCTGGAGTCACTTGAGAATATATTGTTAACTCATCACCATCGCAAGTGGTATACTCCTTCATTATAACTGCATTTGCCCCTTCAGGAACTGGAGCGCCGGTAGCTATTACAATAGCTTCGTTTTCACCGACTTTTTTTGATGAGAAATCTCCAGCGCCGATTGCATCAATAACCTTCAATTTTTTAGGAGCGGATTGTGAAGCTCCAAAGGTATTTTCACCAATCACTGCAAAACCATCCATTGCGGATTTGTCGAATGGCGGTGAATCATGAAATGCAATTATATCTTCAGCTAAAACCCTTTTATGTGCTCCATATAATGGAATCTCTTCAATTTCCGTGATTTTCAGATTATCATTAACTAATTTAATCGCATTAGATAAAGAATCCAGTTTAGATAGAAACATGTGAAAAACTCCCCCAAGTTATTTAAGCCATGTACTGCTCAATAACACCATGATATGCATTATCTAAATCTTCAAAACTAAATTCATGACCATTAACGATTAATGAGTCACCTTTCACTTCACCAATGACACAAACATCAACATCAATTTGAGATAAAACATCATCCAATGCATCAGCTTTTACGGTTAAAATGTATCTGCCATGACTTTCTGAGTAAAGCAATTGAATTTTATCCAATTCATCATCTTTCAATTCAACTTCACATCCAAGCCCTGACTTAATGACCATTTCGGATAAGGCTACCGCCAAACCTCCTGCTGAAACGTCATGAACTGCTGTGATATTTTTATCTGCATCGTCATCGATTAATTTTAAGACTGTTTGACCATTAGCTACCTCATCATCAATTCTGATTCTTGGAGCTGTTCCTTTTTCTATATTGTGAATGGTTCTTTGGTACTCTGAACCTGTTAACTCATCATAAGTCTTACCTATTAAAATAATCTTATCCCCTTCATTCTTGAAGTCCATGGTCCTGATATTTTCAATATTTTCAACACCAATTACCCCTACAGCAGGTGTAGGATTGATTTTGATTCCTTCTGTTTCGTTATAGAAACTTACATTTCCGCTGATGACCGGCGCATCAAATTTTTCAGCCACCAAACTCATTCCTTCAATAGCTGTTTTAAATTGCCATAGGATTTCTGGAGTTTCAGGATTTCCGAAATTCAAACAGTCCACAACAGCATATGGGGTTGCACCCATGGAAATTACGTTTCTGATGGCTTCTGCAACACATCCTGCCGCTCCATCAAATGGAGACAGTTTGGTGTGGATTGTGTTTGAATCAGTAGTAAGCGCAATGGCTGTATTTTCATCAATTCTTAAAACAGCCGCGTCATCGCCAGGTTTTACAACTGTCCTTACTTGAACTTCATGGTCGTATTGTTTGTAAACCCACTCTTTTGAAGCGATATTTGGACTGGCCAATAATTTTGGTAAAGATTCATAAACTCCAGGTTCTTTAAGTTCAATTTTTTCTGTATCCTCTGGAATTTCGCAGATAGGTCTGTCGATTGAAGGTGGATCTGCCAAAAGGATAGTCGGCAAGTTAGCGATTTCTTCACCTTCATCTGAAATAATCATGTTGTTTCCTTCAATTACTTCTCCGATGATTGAGGATGCGATTTCATGTTTATCGCAGATTTGTTTTGCAAGCTCAACATCGTCAGGGTTTATGACAAATACCATCCTTTCCTGTGATTCTGAAAGCATGATTTCATATGGAGTCATTCCGGTTTCTCTTAAAGGAATTGCACGAAGGTCTACCAATGCACCGTTGCTTGAAGAATCAACAAGCTCTGAAATACAGCATGTGAGGCCTCCACCACCTAAATCCTTTACACCACTGACATTGATTTTTTCGAGGATTTCTAAAGAAGCTTCCAATACCCTCTTTTTGGTGAATGGGTCAGCCACCTGTACGGCCGGCCTGTCTTCTGTTTCACTGTCTGATGTCAATTCCTCTGATGCAAATGTTACACCATGGATACCGTCACGGCCTGTTGTTCCTCCCATCAAAAGGAATACATCGCCAATGTTCGGTGCTTCAGCGCGAACGATTTTGTCTTTTTCAACAAGCCCTACGCACATTACATTTACAAGAGGGTTTGTTCTGAATGATTCGTCGAATTCAATTTCGCCTGCAACGGTCGGAACCCCTACACGATTTCCGTAATCGGAAATTCCTTTTACAACATGTTCGAATAAGTATCTGGATTTTTCGTCTTCCAATGGTCCAAATCTAAGTGAATCTAAAAGTGCAATAGGCATTGCTCCCATTGAGATAATGTCCCTTAAAATTCCACCGATACCTGTACCAGCCCCTCCATAAGGTTCAATAGCTGATGGGTGGTTGTGGGATTCCATTCCTACTGCCAATGCATATTTGTCAGTTACGGATACAAGTCCAGCATCGTCACCTGGACCTAAAATAATATTTTCACCCTCGGTTGGGAAAGCCCTTAGGAATGGCCTGCTGCTTTTGTAGGAACAATGTTCTGAAAACATTACGTCAAGCATTCCTTCCTCTAATTCGTTCATTTTCCTACCAAGGATTCCTTCAATATATTCAATTTCAGAATCGGCTAAAGTCATTTTAACACCCTTATTTTTTAATTGAAATAATTACTTTTTCTCCTTCAATATCCCATTCTTTGGTATAATCTTTAGAATCTTTACTGCATTCTTCTGTGTCAGTGATAATTAAGCTTTTAGCTCTTACTTCATGAGATATGACTTCGCACTGCGGTACGATTAAGTCCTTGAATTCTGCTGAAGTTTCTACATCTACACTTATGTTTGCTTCAACATCAAGATCCAGTTCTTTTCTCATGTCCTGAATTCTTCTTATGAGTTCACGAGCCATAGCTTCCTGTCTGATTTCCAAGGTGATGTTTGTATTTACAAATACGTTTCCACCATCAAATTCAGAAGATACAAAATCATCTGGAAGTTCTGAATCGAACAATACTTCTTCTGGTGATAATTCAATTCCTTCAATAACTACGCTTCCATTTGCTTCAAGTTCAGCCTTGATTTGATTGCCGTCTGCAGTCTTCAAACCTTTAACGACTTTGCCCATGTCGCCTTTAAGCTTTGGACCTAAGATTTTAAGGTTTGGTTTTGCAATGAATGACAGTTTGTCAAATTCGCTGGCCCTTAAAACTTCTTTAGTATTTGACTGATCTTTGATAATTTCCTCTAGCTCTTCAATAGCTTTCAATACATCTTCATCTTGAGATACAACTGTAATGTCTGAAACTGGCCATCTAAGCTTGTATTGTGCCATGTCACGTGCTCTGATTGAAGCCTCAATCACTTCGCGGGCAACATCCATTTTTGCTTCCAATTCAACATCAATCGCATCTTCGTCATATCCCCAATCGTTCATATGAATGCTTTCAGGCGCATCAGGATTGACGCCTTTAACAAGGTTTTCATAGATTTCCTCTGATATGTGAGGAGCTATTGGACATAATACTGATATTAATTTGACAAGCGCTGTGTATAAGCTGTAATATGCGCCTAATTTATCCGGATCATCGCTTTCAACCCAGGTTCTTCCACGGATAAGCCTTACATACCAGCGGCTCAAGTCTTCCAAAATGAAATTATTTATTTTTCTTGTCGCATTGTGGAAGAATAACTTATCCAAGTCTTCAGCCACTTCTTTTACCAGAGTATTTGCTTTGGATATTATCCATTTGTCTTCAGGCCTTAAGACCATCTTGTCTTCTGTAAGGCCAGTAGGGTCGAAGTTATCCAAGGACATGTAAGTGGTTGAAAATACGTATACGTTCCATAGGATGTTGAACATTTTGTTGATGTTCAATAGCTCTTCCCATACGAATTTCAAGTCATCCCATGGTTTTGAAGCCCATAACAGGTAGAATCTTAAAACATCCGCTCCGTACTTTTCAATCACTTCTTCCGGAGACACGACATTTCCTAAGGATTTGGACATCTTATTTCCGTTTTCATCTAATACAAATCCGTGCATTAAAACTTTTTGATATGGACTTTTACCCATTGAAATTACTCCAGTACCGAGTTGTGAGTAGAACCATCCTCTGGTTTGGTCATGGCCTTCTGTAATAAAGTCATAAGGGAACCAATCTTCAAATTTATCCTTTTCTTCCGGATAGTAAAGTGAAGCCCATCCAGCTACTCCTGAATCAATCCATACATCCAATACGTCAGGAATTCTTTTGATGGTTTGGCCACATTTGTCACATTTCACTTCAACTTCATCGACATATGGCCTGTGTATAAGTTCAGCATCGCTGACAGTGATTTCATTTAAGGATTCTTGTTTTAACTCATCAAGAGATCCTATAACCTTGATTTCACCACAGTCAGGACATTCCCATATAGGAATTGGAATACCCCAGAACCTTTGTCTTGAAATTGTCCAGTCACGGGCATTGTCAACCCAATCATGGAATCTTCCTTCACCGGCCCATTTAGGTACCCATTCGACGTTGGCAATCTCATCAAGCATCTTTTGCTTAATGTCTGTTACTTTCAAGAACCATTGTTTTGTAGCACGGTAGATGATAGGAGTTTTACATCTCCAGCATACACCGTATCTGTGTTCGATGGTTTCTGATCTGTACATCAAGCCTTTATCTTCTAAATCCTTGATGATTTGAGTATTTTCATCTTTTGTAAATCCGTCAGCATATTTTCCTGCATCCTCATTGAAGCATCCGTCTTCGCCTACAGGGCAGAATATTGGAATTCCGTTAGCTTGACCAACTTCAAAATCGTCAGGACCGTGTCCTGGTGCTGTGTGCACTAAACCTGTACCTTCGCCAAGTTCAACATGGTCTCCGGACAGGACTTTATGGACTGAATCTATTTCATCGAATTCAGCATGTTTTGGAACTTCATCCATAAGAATGTAGTCATAGCTCATTCCAATGAGTTCTTCGCCTTTGACTGTTTTGATGACTTCATACATTACTTCTTTTTCTTCAATGATTTGGTCTTCTTCATCTTCTGATTCGGCAGGGATTTTGGTTCTGTGAATTTTAACTTGACGGCCTAAAACTGTTTCCATTAAGTTTTCAGCTAAAATATAAGTTTCTCCGTCTTTTGAAACGTAAACATAATCGAATTCAGGGTTTGCACAAATTGCCATGTTTGCAGGCAATGTCCAAGGAGTAGTTGTCCAAACGAGGAAATAGGTATTTTCTTCACCGCGAACCGGGAATTTAATGTAAATAGACGGGTCTTCCTTTTCTTCATATTCAATTTCTGCAGCTGCAAGAGCAGTTCCACAGTGAGGACACCAGCTGATTACCCTTTGGTCATTTACAAGTAAATCCTGTTCATTTGCTCTTTTAAGTGTCCACCAAGAGGATTCCATGTATTTCGGATCCAAAGTCATGTAAGGATTTTCCCAATCCATCCAAACGCCCAATTGGTCGAATTGCTCTTCCATAGCCACTTTGTTTTCCAAAGCAAATTCCCTACATTTATCGACGAATTTGTCTATTCCAATCTCTTCGATTTCCTGTTTGGATTGAATGTTAAGTAAATGCTCTACCTTGTTTTCAATCGGCAAACCATGCATATCCCATCCGGCTTGTCTTCTTAAGCTAAATCCATTCATGGATTTGTATCTGAGATAGGTGTCCTTAATAACCTTGTTCCAAGCTGTACCTAAGTGTATTTTACCACTACAATAAGGAGGACCATCTAAAAATGAATATCTTGGACCTTTTTCCCTAAGTTCATTAACCTTTTTGAAAGTGTCATATTCCTTCCAGAATTTTTGCACTTTCTTTTCTATTTTATCGTGATTATATGATTTATCTGCCTCTTTTATTGGCATTGTAACTCCTCTGAATTAATATTATGTCTTTAAATTAAAAAATGAACAATACAAAAAACCGAGATGTACTCTACGGATATTGCTCACATATATAACATTATACTATATATTATCTACTACATACTATATTAACTTATCATGACCCTATTTTTTCTGGAAAAATTTGATATAAAATAAAGATTAAAAATAACATTATGGGATTTCACAGAAAATACAATTCACTATTCAAAGCCGTAGACAATATGATAAAGCTATACAAGATTTACAAAGATAAGGATGATTCCAAAAAATCCGAAGATGGTAAAAAATGAAAATACTTTATTTAAGTGATTTCAACTGTCCTTATTCATATATCGGCCTGAACCGAATAAAAAACGTTTGCGATGAACTGGATTTGGACGCGGAATGGGAAATGAGATCATTTGAACTTGAACCTGATTCCAATAACGTCCCTGCCGTTGAAAGGCACGCCATCAAAAACGGATTGTCATTAAACGACGCGAGACGAGAAATAGAAGACCTGGAAAAAATAGCCAAGGCCGAGGGTTTAAACATCAACTACAGAGATATGGTCATCAATAGCTCAAAAGATGCCCACAGACTTGTAAAATACGTGCAGGACAAATATCCTCAGATAGCTTTGGAACTTGTTTTTAAAATATTTGAATACAACTTCATTAGAAATGAAAATATCGCAAACCATGACGTTTTAAAAAAAATAGCTTCTTCCTGCGGATTGGATGAAAATGAAATAAGAGAATTTCTTGAAAAGGATTCGCTGAAAATCGAAGTGTATCTTGACATGGATGAAGCGCTATCCAATGGAATAACAACAATTCCCTATTATTTCCTATATTACAAAAATGAGCGGCTGATAATACCGGGAGTTTTCGAAAAGGAATATTTCAAAACTGCTTTTAAAGACTTATTAAGTGGGGAAATAAGAAACAAAACATTCATTTAAATCAATATTGCTTTAAACTTATTAAAAATTTAAATATTTTAAAATAAAGAATATTAATTCATGATTTTTAACAGAACAACTTATGAATTAATCAATATGGAAATCAGATATGCAGATACTTTTTTTAAGCGATTTAAAGGATTGATGCTGAAAAAGGATATTGACTTCTGCATGGTATTCACCAACCTTGAGGACTCAAGCATCCACACCCTATTCATGAGATTTGAAATCGATGTCTATTTTCTAGATGAAAAAAAATCAGTCGTCGACAAGACAACGTTAAAGCCCTGGAGATTCTATAAGGGAAAAAATCAGGTAAAATACGTTTTAGAAACAAAAAAAGATATTTTAAAAATAGAAATAGGTGACGAATTAGATTTTATCTAAAATTTCGTCAGGAGTTTCGAAAATCTGAATATTGTCAATACTTGTCAACTTGCGAGTATTTTCAATGTCAATATCCCTCATGTAGATTGTAATGATTTTGCCTTCGGAAATTGCATCATTTGGACATGTGTTTCTGCACAATCCGCAACCGATACATTTTGTCAAGTCTATTTCCTCATGTGGAATAATAGCTCCCTGTTCACAGGCAAGAGCCGCATAACACTCATCGCAGTTTTCGCATTTGGACAATTCCATCTTGGACGGCAAGACAGTGTCAATTGGTCCCGGATGAATGTCAACCGGCACCATATAAACCGGAACGGCACCTTTTCCAGATTGCGCAACGGCGTTGGTTACTAAAGTATCGGCTATTCCGTAAACTATTTTTGAAACGGTGTTTGCTGTGGCTGGTGAAACTATCAATAGGTCATATTTGCCTAAGGACAGGCGACCTGTTATTGGATATGAAAATTTTTGGTTTGAATCAGTGGCTAGCTCACGATACTTTCCGCCAGTGAGTGCAACAACACGGTCATAAAGCCCATACATTTTAAGGACCTCTTCTGCAGCCCCTGATAAAAATATAGTGACTTCATGCTCGCCGGCTAATTTTTCAGCCGCTATTACTGATTCACGTAGTAAATGACCAGCTCCAGTAAATGCAAATCCGATTCTCATTTTAATCTAAAGTGTGATATTGGTAAGCTTCTCTGTCGGAGAATGAATAGTCAAGTTTTGTGTATTGGTTCATGAATTCAGCTACTTCATCAGCAATGTCTTCCTTATCAACTGCAACACGTTTGATGAATTCTGCAACTTCATCCATCTCTTTTTCTTTTAAACCTCTTCTTGTGATTTCCTGAGTACCTATCCTGATACCGGATGGATCATCGGAGTTGTCCCTGTTGTCTCCAGGCAAGAGGTTTTTGTTTAGGATAACATTGTTGTCAGCTAATTCCTTTGCAATGTCTGATGCTGATCTGATGTTGGTTAAGTCTACTGCGATTTGGTGAGACTCGGTGAATCCTAAATCTTCACATAACACATTGAATCCTCTTTCATACATTGCCTGACCTAATGCTTGAGCGTTTTTGATGATTTGTTTAGCGTAAGCTTCACCGAATTCAAGCATTTCAGCAGTTGCAATGCCTAAACCAAGCAAGTGGTGTAAATGGTGGTTACTTACTACACCTGGGAATACCGCTTCATCAATACGTTCTTCGTTTTCTTTGCTTGAAAGAATGATTCCTCCTTGAGGACCCGGGAATGTTTTGTGGGTACTTCCCATCATTAAATCTGCTCCTTCTTTAAGAGGTTGTTGGAATTGACCTCCTGCAATAAGACCTAATACGTGTGCTCCATCATACATGACAGTAGCTCCAACTTCATCAGCTGCTTCACGAGCTTCTTTAATTGGATGAGGGAATAAGAATAAACTTCCACCGAACAAGATTATTTGTGGTTTTTCTTCTAAAATCTTTTTGTTCATTGCATCAATGTCAATGTTCATTACATTCTTATCCAATGGGTGGAAAACAGTTTTAAGACCACGAATACCGGCAGCACTTACATCAGCATGGGAAATGTGACCTCCTGATGGTACTTCCAATGCCATTACTTTATCACCAGGTTTTCCAAATCCGAAAAATGCTGCAAGATTTGCTGTTACACCGGAAACCGGTTGAACGTTAGCATAATCACAGTCATATAATTCACATGAAAGTTTTTTGGTTTTATCTTCAATTAAGTCGATATATTGGCATCCTTCATAAAATCTTTGGAATGCTTGTCCTTCAGCGTATCTGTGAGCAAAATCTGTTGCTACAGCTTCAGTTACTTCTACACTTGTTACGTTTTCAGAAGCAATAAGGTTGATACTGTTCCTCATATATTCAGTATGTTCTTTTGCGATTTTCTCAAAATTTAAAATTTCGTCATGATAATTAGTCATTTACTACACCTAATATCCAATTAAATTATTATGCTATAATTTTTGTAAATCATTTAATATAATAGTTATGAAAAACCGTGTTTTTAAAATAAAAATAATTCTGAAAATTAAAAATAAACAAAAAATGAAAAAATAAAACTATAAAAATAAAAAAAATATGGAAACTTATCCTCAAAGAGGAAAGTTTTAACCTTTAATGTATTTTTTCAAATCTTCGACTTTGTCTGTTTTTTCCCATGGAAGACCTTCAATACCGAAGTGACCGTATTTAGCGGTTTGCTTATAGGTAGTGTCCCTTAATCCTAATGTTTCGATGATTCCATCAGGAGTTAATTTGAAGTTTTCACGTACGATTTCCTCAAAGGTCATGTCTCCAATATCGGCTGCGGTACCATAGGTGTCTACCATAATTGAAGTTGGTTCTGCAACTCCAATCGCATAGGATAGCTGAATTTCACATTTTTCAGCAAGTCCGCTTGCTACAATGTTTTTTGCGATGTATCTTGCCATGTAGCATGCGCTTCTGTCCACTTTGGTACAGTCTTTACCTGAAAATGCTCCTCCACCGTGGCGGGCATATCCTCCATAGGTATCTACAATGATTTTACGTCCTGTTAGACCTGCATCTCCATGAGGACCGCCTATTTCGAATTTTCCGGTTGGGTTTATGTGTTCTTTGGTATTTTCTGTCATCAATTCATCTGGAATGACTGCTTTGAAGAGCTTTTCGCGAATGTCTTCTTTTAGTTGTTCCTGATTCATGGACATTGTCTCATCATGCTGGGTTGACAATACCACTGCATCAAGTGAAACGACGTTTCCGTCCTTATCGTAGTTAACGGATACTTGTGCTTTTCCGTCAGGCCTTAAATATGGAATCTCTCCGCTTTCTCTAAGTTGGGTTAATTTGTTGGTTAACTTGCGTGCAAGGTCGATTGGGTAAGGCATTAATGATTCTGTTTCGTTGGTTGCAAAACCGAACATCATTCCTTGGTCACCTGCTCCAGTTTCTTCATCTCCACGATCTACGCCTTGGTTGATGTCTGCAGATTGTTCATGAAGTCTGGATACAACTTCACAACTGTGGCCATCAAATTTTAAATCAGGATTATCATAACCGATTTCGATAATTGTATCCCTTATAATCTTTTCAATTTCATCATTACCTATATGGGCTTCAGAAGTTATTTCACCGAATACCATACAGAAATCGGTTGTTACACAGGTTTCACATGCAACATGTGAATTCTTATCTTGTTCCATGTATGCATCTAATATCGCATCAGAAATAATATCAGCAACCTTATCAGGGTGTCCTTGAGTTACTGATTCTGATGTAAATGTCCTATATACTTCGTTCATATCATCACCAATAGTCTAAGTTAAATCATCATTATAATACTTAAATTGAGAGAATGTATTACTATTTTAACTATTCTATATTGTATATATCTTAAATATTATATATAAATTGTTGAAAATTACGAAAAAAATAGGAAATCCTTGATTTTTTATGAGAAATCAATTTAGAAAAAAAGCTGTAAAATCAAAATTGGAATTATAAAAAAAATAAAAAAAGAAATAGAGAAATTAATCTCTAAATCTATTTACCTAAGTCTTCAAGAGCAGCACTGATTTGTGCCATAATTTGCTCGGTTTTGAAGTGTTGTTGGTTCATAGCACCAGATGGACATGCACCTACACAAGTACCACATCCTTTACATAATGCGGAGTTAATTTGTGCAAATTCTTTTCCACCTACACCAGTTGCGATTGAAATAGCATCAAATGGACATAATTCAACACATACTTGGCAAGCACCACAAACAGTCTCATCGTTAGATGCAATAATAGGTTCGATTTCTACTTCTCCTCTAGCCATTGGGATTGCTGCTCTGGATGCTGCAGCTGAACCTTGTGCTACGGAGTCAGGAATATCTTTAGGACCTTGAGCTACACCAGCAATGTAAACACCGTCAGTTAAGGTGTCAACAGGTCTGAGTTTTGGGTGAGCTTCCATGTAGAATCCGTCTGCAGATCTGGAAAGACCTAAGGTTTGTCTGAGTTCGTCAGATCCAGCGGAGTGTTCGAGACCTACACTTAATACAACTAAATCGTAAGTGTATTCAGTTACTTTACCGAGTAAAGTATCTTCTGCTCTGATAGTTAAGGTTAAATCATCGTTTTCGAAGATTTGTGCAGGTTTACCTCTGATAAATTCAATACCGTATTTTTCTTGAGATGTTTTGTAGAACTCTTCATATCCTTTACCGAATGAACGGATATCCATGTAGTAACAGGTTACTTCGGTGTCAGGTTCGTGGTCAATACATAATTGAGCGTTTTTCATGGAGTACATACAACATACTCTGGAACAGTATGGTTTACCGATTTGTTCATCTCTTGAACCTACACAGTGGATGAATGCAACACGTTTAGGTTCGATACCGTCGGAAGGTTTGATAACGTGTCCACCGGTAGGACCGGATGCGTTAATCATCCTTTCAATTTCCATAGCAGTAATTACGTTTGAGAAACGGCCGTATCCGTATTGGTAAATTCCGGATGGGTCGAATGGGTCGTAACCGATAGCAGCAACGATAGTACCAACTTCTAATTCAATTTCTTCAGGTTGTTGGTTGTGGTCGATAGCATCAGGTCCACATGCTTGTACACATAAGTTACATTCGATACAGTAGTCTTTATCGATAGTTGCACATAATGGTACAGCTTGAGGGAATGGGATGAATGCTGCTTTTACCATACCTACACCTTCGTCGTAGTAGTTAGGTATTTCGATAGGACAAGCTTCTTGACAGGATCCACATCCAGTACATAAAGCTTCATCTACATATCTAGGTTTTTTCTCAACTTTTACTTTGAAGTTTCCGATAAATCCGTCAACTTCTTTAACTTCTGCGTAAGAAATTAATTCGATGTTTTCGTGTTTTGCACAGTCTACCATCTTAGGTGCTAAAATACACATTGAACAGTCAAGAGTTGGGAATGTTTTATCTAATTGTCCCATACGTCCACCGATAGTTGGGTTTCTTTCTACTACGTAGGTTTTGAATCCCATATCAGCTAAGTCCAATGAAGTTTGAATACCTGCAACTCCACCACCGATAACTAATGCTTTGTTATCTACTGCTACTTTGGTAGCTTCTAATGGTTCGAGTAATCTTGCTTTTGCAACAGCCATACGTGTTAAATCTTTAGCTTTTGCAGTAGCTTCTTCAGGTAATTCCATGTGTACCCAGGAGTCTTGTTCTCTTAAGTTAGCAAATTCAAACAAGAATTTGTTTAATCCTGCTTCTTCTACACATCTACGGAAGGTAGGTTCGTGAAGACGAGGAGAACATGCTGCTACAACAATTCTGTTTAATCCTTTTTCCTTAATGTCCTCTTGAATCATAGCTTGACCCGGATCGGAACACATATATTTGTAGTCGGTTGCGTAAACGACGTTAGGTAATGACTTCGCATACTCAGCAACGTCAGGACAGTCGACTACTCCACCAATGTTTACACCACAGTGACAGACGTAAACACCTATCCTAATTTCTTCATTATTTATCTCTTCTGCCATATAATTCACCTTGTACAAGTCGTGAAAAATATCTAATATATATAAAAAATTGCAATTTTAAAAATAGTTATAAAAATTTTTACATAGTATTAGATATACTAATGTAGTAAATACACATTTATAAAGCTTTCTATCAAAAACTTGGAGTAAAGTTTATATATGATGAAATAAACAAAGCTTAAAATCGCCCTTAAATATTAAACTAAGAATATACAAACATATTCAAAGCAAATAAGGGCAAATCTTGATTATTTGATTAAATAATAAATTTAGGTTAATTAAAATTTTAAATTTTTTGACTATAATATCATGATAATCAGCGGAAGTGTAATCAAAGAGATTACAGTGTTGATTAGTATACAATCCGATGTCAATTCATAATCCAGTTTGTATGTTATGGCAAGCAACAGAGACATCATTCCGGATGGCATTGCAGCCTCAACAATAGAAACCTTATACTGAAGATCAACCAAACCCAATTGGGATGCGATGACAAATGCAACGAATGGGAAAAATGCAAGTTTCATGACAGAAGTAAACGCAATCATTGATTTGCTCCTGGATATTGCAGAAAAGTCAATGGACAATCCCAAAGCAATCATTATCAACGGAATGGCACCCTGACCCAAATAGTTAATGGTATTGTCCAAAACAGGCCCAATAGGAATGCCGCATGAATTGAAAGCCAAACCCAAAACCACAGCCCACAAAGTCGGAAACAGCAAAATCTTTTTTAATGCTGTTTTTATAGTGCCTCCGAATCTCAAAATTAAAAGGAAAGACAAGAATAAAAAGATACATAAGGTTGCCATGTCACAAAATATGGCCCTTAAGAATCCTTCCTGACCGAAAATTCCTAAAGTAACCGGATATCCCATAAAACCAGTATTGGCAATCATGACTGTTACTAAAACAGACCATAGCCTTACATCATCAAATCCTAATCTCTTCAAGACAAAATAGGAAACTGCCCCAGTAACTAAAGACGAAACAATGACTATAAAAGGCAAAATTCCTAATTTTGGAATCAAGGACAAATCAGAACTGTAAATCGCATGAAAAATCATGCAGGGCAATAGAATATACATTACTATCTTATTAAATGGATCAATATCACTTTCACTTAAAAAATCAATTCTTTTAAGAAAATAACCCAAAGCAATCATTAAGATGATTGACAAAATAGTAATTTCAATATTATTCATAATTATAATTAATTAAAAAAAAGTATTTAAAATTTAATAAAAAAAGAAAAAAAGTTAAAATTAGCTAACGATACCTTCGCTAGTAATTTTAAATACACATTCACCTTCAGGCAAATGAGGTGAATCGACTAAACGTGCAATTCTTTTTCCGGCCAAACCTTTTTTAAGCCAGATTCTGTAAGTGGAAGCGTGACCTAAAACGTGACCACCAATAGCTTTTGTAGGACTTCCAAAGAAGGAATCTGGTTTTGCTTGAACTTGATTGGTAATGAATACAGCAACATTGTATGTATTAGCGATTTGTTGAAGTGAATGTAAATGCTGATTTAATTTTTGTTGTCTTACAGCTAATGATTCCCTTCCAACATATTCAGCTCTGAAATGTGCCATTAATGAATCTACAATGACCAATTTAATATTAACACCACTTTGGATAAGTTCATTGATTTTATCCACCATTAAGATTTGATGTGAAGAGTTGAATGCACGGGCAACATGGATTTTGTGTAATACTTCATCAATATCCAATTCAAAACCATTTGCGATTTGTTCAATTCTTTCTGGACGGAATGTATTTTCAGTATCGATGAATACACATTCACCATCAAGACCACCAAGCTCTTTAGGTAACTGTACTGTTACGGCCAATTCATGGGAAATTTGACTTTTACCTGATCCGAATTCACCGAATACTTCAGTGATAGATTGGGTTTCAATTCCTCCACCGATTAAATCATTGAATTCTTGGCTTCCAACAGTAATGTGACCAACATCTCTTCTTCTTTCAAGTACATCGAATGCAGTTTCAAAATCAATGTTTTCAGCTCTACGTGCAGCTTCAATTACTTTTTCAGCGACACCTTCACCAATTTCTGCTTTAACAGATAATTCTTTTGGAGTAGCAGTAGCTAATCTCATCATATCAGCGAAACCTGCATCTACTAATTTTTCTGCTGTTTTTTCACCAACACCAGGTAAATCACTCAATTCAACCATAATAATCATTCCTCACGTTCATTTAAAAATATTTAGATAAAATTTTCTTAGGATTTAACCTATTTTCTTCATTATATTCATCAAAACTAACATTAGCAATTATTTCAATGGTTTGTCCATTCAAATCTTCAATCTTATCTTCAATTGAATAACCATCTTCAACAAGGCTAACAATTTCCTCTTTTTTCATTCCGATTAATTCTTCGGCTAAATTATCAAAGAATGTAACTTGAATTTCACCGGTATCATCTTCAATCCTGGTTGGAATCATAAGAATGTAATCAGGCTCATCAAATACATTACCACAATTATCACAAATATATTCGTCATCAGTTTCTTCAACATTAGCTCTGCAGTTTGGACATTTTTTAAGAATAGTTCTTTGAGTAAAAACTTCTTTAATGGTACCAGTTACACAAACATTTGTGTCATCTTCAGTTAAAGCTTCAATAGGTTTTGAAACATAGATCGCTTCCATTAATTCTTCTTGGGAAGGTAATTTCTCCAATTCGCTTTCACTAGGTTCAAGAATAGCTGTACTTCTATTTACATTTGCTTCTATACGATTATCCATATCTAAAGATAAGCGAGGATTTTGTAATTTAATTGGCTGACCTACTTCAAATTCCTTTTTAGCATCGTCGTCCCAAAGGACAACTTTAAGAGAACCTGTATCGTCAGCAACTTCCATATTTCTAACAAAACCTTCATCCCCATTATCCCTATCGAATTTACGGACTTCATATAATTCAATGATTCTACCAATGACGATAACATCTTGATCATCTTCATCAAGGTCAGAAATCTTCTTATAATCATATAATGTTTTCTCTAAAGTGGATAATTCAGGTATGAACCTAGCGGATGCTTGTTCTTCGGATAATTTAATTACACGGGAAGTAGTTCCGATGTTTAAATCTACACTGTACATTCCAAGTCTGGTTCTTGCATTTTCGATTTGATATGCGTCTCCAACTTTATAATCTTCCTGTGCACGTTCATTCCATAAAGCCAATCTAACTTTGCCTGATTCGTCAGCAAAGAGGACTGAACGGACTATACCAACGGAGCCGTCATCTCTTTGGAACTCGTTAATATCCTCAACTGATAGAATTCTACCTACAACATCAATCTCTATACCATCATCATCAATTGTATAAATCTCGCCAATAGGGGTTGGTCTTAATTCATTTTTTAATGACTCCAATTCATCAAGCTCTTCAATTGGTAGATTTTCCGGGTTAATAGTGATTTGAGTATTAAAATTAGTATTCATTGAATATTGGCTTTGGGTGTACTCATCATATCTTACATCACCGCCGATAATTTTTACAATGTCTCCTTTCTTTATTGGCAGATCTGTATCATCACCCCAGAGTGTAACCCTAATTTCGCCGGTTACATCCCTTACATCAAAATTCCTTAATTTTCCTTCATTGCCATCAGTTTTTCTGGTAAATGTTCTAACATCCTGGAGTCTTGAAACAATACCTATAATTGAAACATCCTTTTGCTCACTTAAATCGGCGATTGGGGTAAACTCCTGTTCAACTTCAGGAACATCAAAATCGCCTTTAATAATTCTACCATCCCAATGAGTTAAGGAAATTTCGCTATTTCCATCTCTGTCAATTCTTTCACGGGCTTGGGCTTGAATTATTTTGACTGTATCTCCGTCTTCTAATTTTAAACTGTCAATCAATTCAACATTTTTATTCCATAAGGTGTATGAGATTTTTCCGGAAGCGTCTTGCAATTCTATTGAAGCAACTTTTCCTTCTTTTCCATTCTTTTCATAGCTTCTGATAGTTGGAATTCTAACAATTCTTGCAATAACATTCACTTTAGTGTCCGGTTTGATATCAGCAATGTCTGTAATTGTCTCTTCATATTCAGGGAATTTAGAAGGATCTTCAGCTAACTGTTTAACAGTTGATCTAGGTCTTAAATTTGCCTCTAATCCGGAAAATCCGTCTTTGATATCGACATTTTTGATTTGAATAATGTTTCCTTCTTTGATATTTTTAAGAAGTTTAATGTTTTGAGTCCAGAATACAGCTCTAATTTCACCGGTGTTGTCTTTTAACTCGACATTGCAAACTTCACCGTTTTGCCCTTTTCGAGTTTTAAATGATCTTGGATTTGAAATTGAAATTACTCTACCGGAAATGGTAACATCTTTGCTTCCTTCTTCAAGTTTGTCGATAGTGTCAACTGCATATTCCGGTTTTTCTGAAACCACTTCAACTTCTTCAGTTATCAATTCGCCGACTACCATGTCAGCAAATCCGGAAGCATTCATGAAAGGATTATCCACTTCCTGACTTTTAAAATCGTTCATTCTGGAAAGGAATTCCTCTTCGGTGATTAAGTCCTTAACCTTATCATACTTTTCCTGTATCTCTTCAGTCATTGTAAATCCTTGTTCTTCTTGATTTACTTCTCCTGCATCATCATCGGATGATATTTCAAAAGGTAGCTCTTCGGTTGCTTCGTTTTCTTTTTGAGGTACTATTGATGAAACATCAATTCCATGATTTTTTAAGACTTCACGAGCACAGTCTAAGTCATCTACAAAATCTAATCCAAAGCTTTCACGAACTTCGTTCATTTCAACTTGGAATTGCTCTTGTGAAATTTGATCTTTAATTTTTTCGTATAATTCTAAAATTTCTTCTTGCATACCAAACCCCTCATAGAAAGTTAATTATTAATTTATAATTGGAATGTATATAAAGTATTAGAGAGAGCATTTGAAAAGTAATCTATATACTACTTAATAAAAAAAATTTATATAAATATTACTTAAGTGCAGATGTGTGAAAATGCGTAAAATAACTAATATGCATTAGGATTTTTCTTGACTGTGGTTTTAATCATTATAGCCAAATCTAAACCCATATGCCAGTTCTCTACGTACTCTATATCATATTCAATACGTTGTGCAATAGATGTGTCTCCACGACATCCATGAATTTGAGCCCAACCGGTCAACCCCGGCTTGACTTGATGCTTGACCATGTATTTTGGAATGGTCTCCTTAAATTGTTCTACAAAATATGGCCTTTCAGGTCTTGGACCAACAACACTCATATCTCCTTTTAAAACATTGAAAAATTGTGGCAACTCATCGATACTAGTTTTTCTAATAAAGTCTCCGACTTTGGTTTTTCTCGGATCGTCCTTTGTTGTCCATTCTGATTTTTCCTCATTCGGATCTTGAACCTTCATACTGCGGAACTTATACATCATGAACGGCTTAGCATTGTGGCCTATTCTTTCCTGCTTGAAGATAATTGGGCCCGGAGAGGTTAATTTGATTGCAATTGCTGTCAAAATCATGACGGGAGATGTTATAATAATAGCTATTATTGAAATTATATAGTCTGAAGTATATTTCAAGAACTTATTAAAATCGTCATCCAACGGAACATAACGGATATTGATGATTGGAATGTCCTCTATCATGTCTACTGACGGCTGTGCCGGGAAGTACCTAATGTAATCCGGAATGATTTCCGCCTTGATTCCAACTCTTTCGCAGCTTTCCACAAGCTCGTCGATACGATAATAATACTTCAAAGGAATTGCCAGAACAACCCTATCATACCTATGCTTATCAAGAATATCATCTATGTCCTTGAAAGCTCCAATTACTCTACTTCCTTCAATTTCCATGCCGATATGTTCTGAACGTCCTAAAAAACCGCTGACGACAAAACCTAAATAAGGATTTTCATGAATTCTTCGCGCAAATGTAAAAGCCAGATCATTATCTCCTACAATTAAAATATGCTTGATGTTCCTGTTATTTATCCTGATTTTCTTTAAACTTTCCCTAATAATCAATCTTTCAATAATTCCAAAGGTTGTTGCAATGATAGCCAATAGGAACATCATTATCCTTGAAAAGTTTGGTTGATTTATGATAAACAGAATAGAAACTAATGTTATAAAAGCTAAAATGTTAACCTTTATAATCTGTGTTGCTTCGGAAAAATTAGTCCTATATGTTCTACGCGGCTTATAAAGCCCAAACGCAAAATACAAAATCAGATAAACAGGCACCACAGCGAATGTGAAAAATATAAGATAACTTTGAAAACCTAAATGAGCTCCAATAGGACCGAAAAATGTCGTTTTAAACCTCAAAAAAAATGAACATATGAATGCTAGAGCAATCACTATAACATCCAGTAATACTAAAGTTATGTTCAATATTCGTTGATTCTCTTTTATCATGACAATTACCAAAAAAACTAGTTTCAATACACTTATTTGTTGTATTACATTAATTAATTTTTCTTTTTAAATAAATTTAAAAATAGCTTTAAAACACATAATAAGGCAATTCCCAAATAAACAACGAAATTGACAATAAATGATGACTCATCAGCATGATGTTTTTTATAATAAATGTACATCGCACGGTAAAATTCATAAATTAATTTAGACTTCTGTTTTTTACTGCTTGCACCCTTCAAATGAGTTATTTTTGACTCTCCATAATAAATTATCTTCCAGCCGGCCTTTTTAATCCTATAACATAGGTCTATGTCTTCACCGTACATGAAAAATGTTTCATCCAAAAATCCAACCTCATCAAGAGCCTTATTCCTAATGAACATGAACGCTCCGGTAAGGCAGTCGATTTCATAAATTTCATCGTCAGGCAGATTATCAAGATTATAGTTGTCATCCTTGCTGTTGGTCGGTATGTGGAACAATCTGAAAAAAGAGTTCTTGACGTTTGGAAAACTTCTCTTGCATGCTTTGTCGAGTTGGCCGTTTTCCAAAAGAACCCTGCAGCCGCATGCTCCGACATCCTGATGCTTTTCCATATAGTTGTAAATATTTTCCAAAGTGTCTTGCCAAACTATGGTATCTGAATTTAAAAGCAAAACATATCTTCCCTTGGCCATTCTCAATGCCTGATTGTTTCCGGCTGCAAAACCATTGTTTTCGCTAGAAGCAATGAAATTTACCCTATCCTTGAAATAATCCTGCAATTTGGATAAACTATCATCACTGGAAGCATTATCCACCACAAAAATTTCATAGCTAAAAGGATAATCATATTCAAAAATGGAATTAACCGTATTTTTAGTTAACTCGTATGTTTGATAATTTACAATTACAACTGAAAGATCCATAAGACTCACTGATTATCTTTTTAAAAATTTAAGAGTGTTAATAATTAATCTGTATTCGATTTTAAAATAATTTATCGTATTTTCAAATTCGAATTTTACCTTGCTGATTTTGCCTCTGGTAGACAACCCTTCCTTCAGGCCATCCAGATAAGTGGAACCGAATCCCTTTTTTACAAAAAACAAATATTTAATTAAGAATCCTAAAAACAGGAAAATGAAATTAACGATTTTAAGAGGAATCGGAAGGTTCTTATAGACAACCCATACATTGTTACGGGCCGCAAGCCTTACCTTGAACTCGTTATGTCTGCTTCCTGAAGTTGCGCTTCCGATATGATAGACAACAGCATCCGGGCATAACAGATTCCTATAGCCATGGATTCTTGATCTTATTGCCAAATCAACATCTTCCATATATGCAAAAAAATTGTCATCAAACAATCCGATTTCATCCAAAACAGATTTTTTATACATTGCCGCCCCAGCACAGCTAGAAAATATGTCTTTGACTTCGGTGTATTCATCTGAACGGTGGTTTTCGCCTGTTTTTTTAGTCCATGCAAGCAAGTTGTATTCATCGCCGGCATCGTCTATCAGTTCCTTATTGTTGTACTGAAGCATTTTGGCCTGCACCGAAAAAATATCATCGCTGGATGTAATCAAGTCTATCAAAGCCTTTATTGAACCTTTTTTAATTTCTGTGTCATTGTTTATTGAAAAAATCAAATCGTTTTGGGATTCTAAAATCCCCTGATTGACTGCCGGTGAAAAGCCGACATTTTCTGAATTTTCTATCAAAACAAGGGGAAAATTAAAGGAGCTGTTTTTAAGATACTGCCTGCTGTTATCGCTGGATCCGTTATCTACGATAATTACCTCTCCGATATATTCGCTGTCTTCATTTAGCGATTCAAGAAAAGTTTTAAGAAATCTTTCCCCATTATAATTTGGCGTTACTACAGAAACCTTCATATCAATCAATTGAATTTTTGAATTTTTTCCACATTTTATAATATATTTTTGGATTTAAAAAGAATAGCTTTATCTTATATGCGAATTTCTTGTCCCCTTCATATTTTGACAATTTTTCAAATAGGTCCAATTCTTTCATTTTGCCGATTACTTCATCAAAATCATAATCGTTATAGAAAAAATAGTTCATGTTTCCGAAAATGGCTTTTGGTATTCTTGAGGTTATTATAAGATTAGATAAATCATTCTGGCCCATGCCTTTATAAAATTCCGCCAGATTTTCAAAAATTCCCACTATTTCAAAACGTTTAAAATCTGATGTCCTTATTGCGGAATCCTCCCTTTGAATATAATAATAAGTCACTTCATTGCTGATGGCTATCCTATCGCCGAAAGCCAATGCCTTAAGTGCAAATTCAGTGTCTTCGCCATAAACTGCATCAGTATTAAACCTAATATTGTTTTCTTTGATAATGCTTGCCTTATACATTAATTGGCAAAAATTAAAAGGTATTTCCATGTTCAATTCCTTTTTGATGAAGTCCTTGCATGAAATTTCACTTCTTGAATAATGATGAGGAGTGGATAGCTTGTCGCCGTCCTTCTTTACAAGCTGTATTAAACTAAAGTCTGTCTTGCCGTTGTAAAGTTCAGACAAATGGTTTCCGGTAATGTAGTCATCGCCGTCGACAAAAACAAGATAGTTTCCTTTAGCCATTTCAATTCCCTTGTTTCGGGCATTGCTTACGCCACCGTTTTCCTGATGAATCACATTGTAATTCAGATTTGATCTGGATAACTTATCGTTTATAATTTCCAGGCTGTTATCGGTTGACCCGTCATCGATGACTATCAGTTCGAAATTCTTAAAATCCTGATAGATGATTGAATCAAGGGTATTTCCTATATATTCCGACAAATTATAAACGGGAACTATAACACTAACATCAATATTATCCATATTACCTACCTTCATTTAAAAGAAAATCTGTTATTCTTTTAGATGATTCACCGTCAATTGCATCAAATTGTGTGCGAACAAAATCCGAAATTTTCCTCTCATCGAATTCATTGTTCTCTATAACATTAATTAGTTCTTCACAAGTATAAACAATTGGTCCCGGAACAGTTTCCTTAAAATCATAATAAAAACCGCGTTCATTTGATAAATAGCTATCCAAGTCATATGTGAAAAATACAATAGGCCTTTTCAAAATCGCATATTCAATCATTATGGATGAATAATCAGTGATTAACATGTCGCTGATCAGCATCAGCTCTTGCTCGCTTTTGAAACTGCTTACATCAATGTATTTGCCTTTTGAGGAAATGTCCCCATCATAGAAATCCCTGATTTTAGGATGCAACCTTAAAGCAAAAACATACTCTTCGCCCAACGCTTCGTTAAAGTCTTCCAAATCAAGATAATCAAATACGTTATTGTATTTCTTCTCATCCCTAAAGGTTGGAGCATAAAGAATGATTTTCTTATCGGGGGAAACATTATATTTTTGACAGAATTCAGATTTAATCCCATCAACATCATGATTTTCAAAATAATAGTCTATTCTTGGAAGGCCTAAAGGTTTGATTTTTGATTTGTCTATCTGAAACGCTTCGGCATATTCATCTTCAACATTTTTGGAAGAGGTTATTAAAAAATCAGTATTGTCACTGGCTTTTGATAACATCTCTCGCTCTTCATCGCTGCATACAGATCCGCCAAATTTTTTGGAAGCTCCCGGAGCATGCCATAATTGAATGACGGATGTTTCATCCTTAAAATTCATGAAGGCAAGTGGGAAAAAGTTATCATTTAAAAATACGAATTTTGAAGTCGCCAGATTTTTAAAATCATTAAATGAAATTTTATCCTTGTAAAAAAAGTTGAATTCGAAATCTCCCCTTCTTTCAAACTCCTTTTTAATATAATCCAGATTGCCCTCAAAGGATTTGTTGGAGTCTATGACAAATGAAACTCTGTTTTTGTTAATTGGGAAAATCTTAAATAGGGAAAATAACATTCCATATATTTTATGCTTTAAAAATGACATGTTAAATCAACGATATTAGTGGAAAAATGCGATTATGCCTGGGATGGATTCGGCCATGGCTTGAAGACCTAAAATGAAAATTGCAAGACCGCCGATGAAACTGATATGTCTGGCATATTTCATTGCAAATCTGGTACCGAATGTTCCAATTAAAAGCCAGCAAATAACAGCTAATAAACTTAAGGAAGCTAGTCCCAATGGATTAACATGGGCATCAACACCCTGAGCAGCAAGAATCAGGTTTTCAATGTTTCCGAAAACTATTAAACCGATGAATTGTTTTAAACTGCCATCCATTTAAACACCCCTTGCTGATTTAATCATTGCTTGAAGACCTAAAACGAAAATTGCAAAACCGCCAATAAAATTAATGAAATCAACGTATTGTATTAACATTTGTGTTGCAAACGTTCCAATAATAAGCCATGCTGAAACACAACAAATACTTGCAATACCTAATTTAATAGGGTTTACTCCTGCTACAACACCTTGAGAAGACAAAACCAAGTTTTCAATATTACCAAAAACAATTAATGCTACAAAAGGTAAATATTGCTCCAACATCAAATCACCATTTCCCCAAATTAAATAATATTATTTAAAGTTACATTATTCAATTTTAAATAAAATAATATATAAAATTATCTTAAATACTAAATTTTCAAAAAAGAGGTATATTTCAAGTGTAAAAGTTACCTGTTCAAATACATCTTTTCATAGTATTCCTGGTATTGGCCGCTTTTAACCTGATTAATCCAATCCTGATTATCCAAATACCATTGAATTGTTTCTTTAATACCATTTTCAAATGAATATTCAGGTTTCCAGCCCAAATCATCTTGAATTTTAGTAGAATCTATTGCATAACGCCTGTCATGACCCAATCTATCGGTTACGAACTCAATCAATGATTCGTCCTTACCCAATTCATCCAATATCAGCTTAACAATTTCAATGTTTTGCTTTTCGTTGTTTCCCCCAATGTTATAGACTTCACCGATTTTGCCTTCCTGCAATACCAAATCAATAGCTGCGCAATGGTCACGGACATGAAGCCAATCCCTAACATTCTTTCCATCACCGTAAAGGGGCAATTTCTTATTTTCCAAAGCATTTGAAATCATTAATGGAATCAGTTTTTCCGGAAACTGGTAAGGTCCATAATTATTTGAACATCGGGTAATGTTGATTGGCAAACCGTAAGTCTCACCAAAAGCACGGGTAATCAAATCTCCGCCAGCTTTTGAAGCGGAATACGGGCTGTTTGGCTGTAATGGGGTATCTTCAGTGAAATATCCATCGCTGCCTAATGTGCCGTAAACTTCATCTGTAGAAATCTGAATGAACTTTTCAATGCCGTTTTCCTTTGCGGCATTAAGCAGAACCTGTGTTCCCAAAACATTGGACTTGATAAATATTTCAGGATCTTCTATGCTTCTGTCGACATGACTTTCGGCGGCAAAATTAATTACATAATCAGATTTCCTGACCAAATCATCTACGGTGTCCTTGTCTCTAATGTCACCTTTTACAAATGAATAGTTATCTTTATTTTCAATATCCCTCAAGTTTTCAAGGTTTCCACAGTAAGTCAATGCGTCAAAATTGATAATTTCAAATTCAGAGTATTTATTTACCATGTACCTAATGAAATTACTTCCTATGAATCCTGCCCCGCCTGTAACCAAAATTTTTGTCATAATAATCACTCATACTTAATTTGAGATTCCTTTAAACTTTTCCACTGCTTATCCTTTTCTGATAGAATTATTTCATCGATACCATCCAATGGCCAATCGATAGCTATGTCTTCGTCATCCCACTTGATTCCGCTTTCATCTTCACCATGGTAAAATTCTGTGCATTTATAAAGAAATTCGGCTTCATCGGACAATACTAAAAATCCGTGAGCGAATTTTGGCGGAATATACAATTGCTTTTTATTTTCATCAGACAGTATAGCTCCAAACCATTTGCCGTAGGTGGAAGAATCGGCCCTCAAGTCAACACCGACATCAAAAACTTCTCCCTTAATGACGCGGACTAATTTTCCTTGGGGATAATTTATTTGAAAATGCAGACCCCTTAAAACTCCTTTACTTGATTTGGATTGATTATCCTGAACAAATGTTAAATCATGTCCGGCATCCTTAAAATCATTCTGCTGGTATGTTTCCATGAAATACCCCCTATTGTCTTCAAAAACTGTAGGCTCCACAAGAAACATGCCTTCAATGCCTGTCTCTATAAATTTAAATTTTCCCATATAATCATCACTTTTTAACTAAATCAAATAAATATTGGCCATAGTCTGTCTTTTTCAATTCTTCGGCTGTTTTCAATAACTGCTCTTCATCAATGTATCCTTTAAGATATGCGATTTCTTCAAGGCATGCAATGTATAGTCCTTGCCTTTTTTGGATTGTTTCAATGAAATTGGCTCCTTCCAAAAGACCTTCATGGGTTCCTGAATCAAGCCAAACCATACCTCTTCCCAAAAGTTCAACTTTTAGTTTTCCTCGCCTGAGATATTCCTCATTGACTGAAGTAATTTCAATTTCCCCTCTTGAAGACGGCTTGATGTTTTTGGCTATTTCGATAACATCATTATCGTAGAAATATAATCCCGGCACGATATAATTTGACTTTGGCTTTTCGGGTTTTTCCTCAATGGACAAAACATTCCACTCCCTGTCAAACTCAACAACACCGAAGTCTTCAGGATTATTGGTGTAGTAACCGAATACCACAGCACCTTCCTGTAAAGTTGTTGCCCTTTCGAGTATTTCTGTGAATCTGTGTCCATGAAATATATTGTCCCCTAAAATCAATGCGACATTGTCATTTCCAATGAACTCTTCACCGACTATAAATGCATCGGCAATACCGTTGGGATTTTCCTGAACCGCATATGAAAATTCAATTCCCAGGCTTGCTCCGTCACCCAGCAAATCCTTATACATTTGCAAGTCACGAGGAGTGGTTATAATTAATATTTCTTTAATTCCTGCAAGCATTAAAACAGAAATAGGATAATAAATCATTGGTTTATCATATAAAGGCAATAACTGTTTTGAAACCGCCTTTGTAATAGGATAAAGACGTGTTCCAGAACCGCCTGCAAGTACTATACCTTTCATAATAATCACTTAATTAATCTATTATTTCTCATAATTAATATAATATTTCAAATTTAAGAAAATCATTTTCACTTGCTGCGTCCTTAAAAGTGTCAATAATATCCTTATCAACCTCTTCTGAATTGATCAATTCGATTTCACAATCCATTTCGGTTAAAATATCATATAGTGCATCTAAATTCTTTCCGTAATATTCCGGGAAATTCAATGCCTTCATCAAATAATCATGCCCATCTTTTTTTATCATTTTGCCATCAAGCTGCATTTTATACCTCTTTAAATGTTTTATAGTGGTCGGATGTGTAGTACACCTTAAAGTCTCCGGTATTGTAAACTATCCTTTCCGCCCCACGGCTGGTTCCGTTTGCATTTATATCACATTCAATATATTTGGATTCACTGCCTGGAAGCGCATGCTGCCTGTTGGTAAATACATCTCCCCCAATGCTTTTTCCGGGCGCATATTTCTTGAGAGGTCCACCATGCCATCCAAGGTTTTGAGCCTCTTTTTTGGTTATATAATTGCTTGGAAGCTTGTGAAACTGCTTAATATAGGCAGAAACTTCATTGACTGTGCAATATTGACCGTCTTCAACTATATTAACGTCACTTGTATCATCACCGGATTTTAAAAAATCAAAAAATCCTGCGCTTACAGCACCAATACCCAACAAGAAAACGACTAATGCAATCAGCAAAACTACTTTTCTATTCATTTTATCAACTCAACATATTCAATTATAGCATCCTTATAATCTCTAAGAGGTTTGAAGCCGTTATCAGTCCAATTCTTATTATTCAGGACAGAATAGCTCGGTCTAGGAGCCGGCCTTGCAAATTCTGAAGCTGTGACGGGAATGACATTGACGTCAACTTCTGCAATTTCAAAAATGTATCTTGCAAACTCGCACCAGGAGCAGCTTCCAGAATTTGTAATATGATAAATACCGTAAAGATCCGTTTCAATCAGTTCTGAAATGGCATTGGCTAAATCAAGCGTATATGTGGGTGTTCCAACCTCATCATAAACAACAGTTATTTCAGAATGACTTTTAGCCAATTCCAACATGGTTCTTGGGAAATTTTTCCCATTGATTCCGTATAGCCATGCGGTTCTTACAATGAAAAACTTATCCATTATTTCCAAAATTGCCTGTTCCCCTTCAAGTTTGCTTTTGCCATAAACGCTGATTGGTCCTTTTTCATCAGTTTCAATCCATGGCATGGTATTTTCGCCATTGAATACATAATCTGAACTGACATGAACCAATGGACAATCGACTTTCTTACAGGCAACCGCCAGATTTTTCACACCTTGGCCATTTACGGCATATGCAATATCCTGGTTATCTTCACAACCGTCAACATCGGTATATGCCGCAGCATTAATAACAATGTCAGGCTTTTCGTTGCAGATGACATCCAATGCCACGTCCTCATCGGTAATATCCAATGTTTTTGAAGTTGTAAGAATCAATTCATGCTTATTTTTCAAGACTTTCTCCAAATCATGCCCCAACATTCCATTAGAACCTGTAATTAAAATCTTCATAAATAACCTCTTAAAACTTTTAATATTAGTTTAAATATATATTATATGTAATATTTAAAAGACGGAGTTAGATATCATGAAAGTATGCATTATTGGTCAGGGCTATATTGGACTTCCGACCGCCGCACTTTTCAGCAGAAACAACTGTGAAGTGGTCGGCGTTGACATTAACGAAAAAATAGTTGACAACTTAAATAAGGGAATAATCCATATTGAAGAGCCTGGAATATCTGATATTATCAAAAACGCTGTTGAAAACAAATTATATACTGCTAGTCTAACTCCCCAAAAAGCCGATGCATTCATAATTACCGTTCCGACTCCATATGTCGTTGAAAACTACAGCTGTGATTTGAGCTATGTAATTACTGCATGCGAATCAATAATACCCTTTTTAGAAAAAGGAAATACGGTTATTGTCGAATCCACAATAGCTCCAATGTCTACTGATGAAGTAATCAAACCTATTTTTGAAAATGCAGGATTTACAATCGGTGAAGACCTATACCTTGCGCACTGCCCGGAAAGAGTTCTTCCAGGAAGGATAATTGAAGAGCTAATCCATAATGACCGCATCATTGGCGGCGTGACACCGGAATGTTCAAAAAAAGCCAGTGAAGTTTACGGACAATTCGTAGAAGGGGAATTGATGTTGACCGAAGCAAAAACCGCTGAATTATCAAAATGTATGGAAAATACCTTCAGGGACGTTAACATTGCCCTTGCAAATGAACTTGCAAAAATCTGTGCTGAAATTGGAGTAAATGCACTTGACGTGATTGAAATGGCAAACAAGCATCCTAGAGTAAATCTTCATTCCCCTGGACCAGGTGTTGGAGGACATTGTCTTGCAATTGACCCTTACTTCATTTATGCAAAAGCTCCGCAGACAGCTAAAATCATCAAGTTATCACGTGACACAAATAATTCAATGCCTGATTTTGTATGTGAATATGTGAGGAAAATTATTTCAAAAGGAAAAATAGCTGTCCTGGGCGTTTCCTACAAAGGAAATACCGGAGACGACAGGGAAAGCCCAGCTTATGAAATAATTGCAAAACTAAGCAGCGATTACGAAATTGACATTCATGACCCGCATATTGAAAATCCTGATTTTGTAAGCTTGGATGAAGCGACTAAAGATGCTGATTTGATTTTGGTTTTATGCGACCATAACGAGTTCAAATCAATGGATTATAATTTAATAAAAGAGAATATGAAAAATCCGATTATATTTGATACAAAAAATATAATAAAAGAAGTTCCAAGCGAAATTAAATTATATAATTACGGGAACTTATATGAATTGAATTAAAAATTTATTGTTTGGTCTTTTTGCACCGGATGACCTCTCCATGCTTTTACGCTAGTCCATTCAGCAGCCGGGTCAGTCCAGAATTTGTCGTTTGCATCTAAACCTAAAGGTAAAAATACTGCACAGCATGAATAAAGACTTCCGGTATTAACATCTTCATCACAAATGTCTATTTGAGGACCTATAAGTCCCATTTTTAACCATCCGTCTTCATTGAAATTATTATCATTACCCAATTGTACTTTGATGACTTTTGTTAAAGCGGATCTGACTTGGGCAGGATTAATGTTTCTTGGTAAAATGTTAAGTAAGGCCGCCTGAGAAAGCAAATGTAAAACACCGCAACGATAGCACAATGATTTACCTAAAAGAGGATAGGTGCCTTCTGGTGAAATTTGTCTTTCGAGTTGAGAAGACAATCTTGAAGACCTCATTAATTGAATATCCAGAAACTCTCCATCCTGAAGTCCATATTTTCTCATTACCGCCAATATGTCATTGAGCATCGGATGGATAATCAAACTGTTGTAATAACCTACATCCATGTCTTCACCATCAGAATAAACCGCATCTCCAAGGTAGTATTCATCTCTAAACTTAGAAACACCATAAACTAAACGCTGTTTATCGCATTCTCCAGTGAATTCTAAAAGTGTTGCTTCAATAATTGCTGTATATAATAGCCAATGATTTTCATAAGGAGCAATTATTCTTGTGTTTTTCAATTCACGAATGATTCTGGCCTGGATGCCCATAGGTAAGTTAAGCCAAATTTCATTTTTAGCTCTAAGCAAACCTTGTGCGAATAAAGCAACATCAACTAAAGATTGTTTTGGTTCTACAACAAAAATGTAGTCATTATTATTAGGATTAACTGAATTAGAAATAGCTTTCAAAGTCAAAAATGCGTATTTTTTACGAATTTGACCTTCTTCAGAATTATCTTCACCAAGTTCCAGCCATGGCGCAATTCCATTAAATACACGTGCAAATGCTCCAAAATATGCGAATTTCTGATCTTGTCCGCTTTGTGACTCAATAGGCATATTTTTCCTAAGGGTGCCCTTTGCAAGATTAGCTATGACCGGGAAAGTTATTTTTTGTAATTTTGAAACCCAATATATCCTATCTTCCCAAACTGAAGGTTTCTCCTCTACTATAGGAGTTTCTTTTTTTCTAAATCTTTTAAAAAATGAGATGCTCATAAAATATATTCTGTTAAACATATTATATAAATATTAAAAAAATTGAGCAACGATTATATATTTTATTGTTCATAAATATTTATCATTAATATAGAGGTCAAAAATATGCCAACAATGTCTGAAAAAATACTAGCTAAAGCTTCAAATAATGAAAATGTAGAAGCTGGAGACATAGTTATTGCAAACATTGACATTGCAATGACACATGATTTAACTGGCCCTCTTTCAGTAGAATCGTTTGAAAAAATTGGAGCTGAAAGGGTTTGGGATTCTTCAAAAATCGTTATCCCCTTTGATCATCAAGTTCCAGCCGACTCTATCGATTCAGCAAAAAACCATATATTAATGAGAAAATTTGTAGAAGAGCAAGGTATTGAGAATTTTTATGACGTTAATGCAGGAGTATGTCATCAAATACTACCTGAATTAGGTCATGTAGTTCCTGGAGATGTTATTGTAGGAGCCGACTCACATACATGTACTCATGGAGCATTAGGAGCATTTTCAACTGGAATAGGCTCTACAGATATGGCCATGGTGTTTGCTGAAGGTAACTTATGGTTAAAAGTGCCTGAAACAAACAGATTTGAAATAACAGGCAAATTAAAAGATAATGTTTATGCAAAAGACGTGATTTTACATATAATAGGTAAAATGGGTGCGGACGGTTCAACATACAAAGCCTGTGAATTTGCAGGTGAAACAATCTCAAACATGAGTGTTTCAGATAGAATGGTTCTATGCAATATGGCAATTGAAATGGGTGGAAAAACCGGACTGGTAGAACCTGATGAAAAAACCATTGAATATGTTGAAGCTCGCTCTAAAAAACCTTATAAAGTTTATAAAACTGATTTGGACTCACCTTCACTAAACATGATTGACATTGACGTTAGCGATTTAGAACCGCAGGTGGCATGCCCTCACAATGTTGACAATGTGAAAGCCGTTAGTGAAGTCGACCAGGAGATTGACCAAGTGTTTATAGGCTCCTGTACCAACGGCAGACTCAGTGACTTAAGAGATGCTGCAAAAATTTTAAAAGGGAAAAAAATAGCCAAAGGCACTAGAATGTTAGTTATTCCTGCATCCAAAGAAATTTATTCAAAAGCATTGGATGAAGGGTTGATTAGAATATTCGTAGATGCCGGAGCGCTAGTATCCGCTCCATGCTGCGGTCCATGTCTTGGAGGGCATACAGGAATAATAGGCCCTGGCGAAACAAGTCTTTCAACTTCAAATAGAAACTTTAAAGGAAGACAAGGAAGCCCTGATGGAAAAGTTTTCTTATCCTCTGCCGCTGTTGCTGCAGCATCAGCAATTAAAGGAAGAATTGTAGCTCCGGAGTGATAATATGAAAGGTACAGCATGGAAATTTGGAAATGACATAGACACAGACATTATTGTGCCAGGAAGATACCTGATTTATACTGATGAAGAAAGATTATCCCAACACTGTATGGAAGGTTTAGACCCTGAATTCAATGAAAAATGCAAAAAAGGAGATTTCATTGTTGCCGGAACCAATTTTGGATGTGGCTCTTCAAGGGAACATGCCCCAATAGCATTAAAGGGTGTTGGCGTTTCAGCGGTAATAGCTGAATCATTTGCAAGAATTTTCTACAGAAACGCTACAAATGTAGGGGTTCCACTTCTAGAAGCTCCAGGAATTAGCAAAATTGTAGAAGATGGAGAAGAGATAACAGTAGACATGGAAAATGCTACCATAACAAATGAAAATGGAGAAAGCATTGAATTTAAAAAATTGCCTCCATTCATGTTAGAGATATTGGAACAAGGTGGTTTAATTGAATACCTCAAAAACAAAAGATAGATATCAAATTGCTGTGGTTCCCGGTGATGGAATAGGTAAAGAAGTAATGGAAGCAGCAATATATGTTTTAGATGCTTTAGACATTGAATTCGATTATGTTTATGCGGAAGCTGGAGACGAATGCCTTGAAAAAAATGGAACTGCACTTCCAAGCGAAACATTGGATCTGATTAGAAATTCAGATGCATGTCTATTCGGTGCAGCGGGTGAAACTGCAGCTGACGTCATTGTTAAAATACGCCAGGAAATGAGAATGTTCGCCAATTTAAGGCCTGTGAAATCCTATCCGAATACAAATCCATTATACGACAATATCGATTTCATGATTGTGCGCGAAAATACAGAAGGATTATATATTGCTGGCGAAGAGAGTTATACTGATGAAGGTGCAGTAGCAAGGCGTATTATCACAAGAGAAGCTGAAGAGCGCATTATCGATTATGCATTTAAATATGCAAAAGAAAACAATAAAAATAAAGTTACAGGCGTTCATAAGGCTAATGTTTTAAAGAAAAGTGACGGTTTGTTTAAAGAAATATTTTACGAAGTTGCAAGCAGATATCCTGATATAGAGGCTGAAGATTTCTATGTGGATGCAACAGCAATGTATCTCATAACACAGCCTGAAAACTTCGATGTTATTGTAACCACAAATCTCTTCGGAGATATTTTATCCGATGAAGGCGCAGGACTCGTTGGAGGACTTGGTTTAATTCCATCCGCCAATATTGGGGAAGATGGAGCGCTTTTTGAACCGGTTCACGGTTCAGCACCAGATATAGCAGGTCAGAATAAGGCCAATCCAATAGCTATGATGCTTTCAGCCATTATGATGCTTAGATATCTTGGTGAAAATGAAGCTGCTGAAAACTTTGAAGCGGCAATTTTAAAAGTATTGAATGACGCTAATAAATTAACTGGTGATTTAGGCGGTTCCGCTACAACTATGGAACTGGCTAGAGAAGTTAAAAATAATCTAAAAAATTAAATGGAGATAAAAAATATGAATTTAAAAAAATTAAGTAGAATGCAATTGGCAGCACTTTTTATCATATTCATTATGGTGGTAAGTGGGGTTGCAGGATTCCTTCTCATAATTTTCAGTAATAGTGGAATGTAAACAAAAAAAGAGGATGATAAAATGGTAAAATACGAAATAGCAGCAGTTGTTGCAGAATTTAATTATGATATAACTCAAATGATGCTAGAATTAGCTAAAGCGGAAGCAAAAAATAGAGACTGTGAAATCACAAAGGTAGTTGCAGTTCCTGGCGTGTTCGATATGCCACTTGTAATTAAAAAATTATTACAAAAAGATGAATATGATGCAATTATCACATTAGGCGCCGTAATTGAAGGTGCAACTGACCACGACCAAATCGTGGCTCAACATGCTTCACGTAAAATTGCTGATTTGGCTTTAGAATATGACACTCCAGTAGCACTCGGTATTACCGGTCCGGGCATGACAAGATTAGATGCTCACAGACGCGTTAAAAACGCAAAAGGTGCTGTTGAAGCTGCAGTAAAAATGTGCGATAGATTAAAAGAAATTTAGATGATTACATGGAAATACTAAAACCTAACGAATTAAGAGAAAAATTCAATGATCCATGGATTGCACCATACGAAAAAGTCTTGACTATGGTAGACGGAGATAAAGTGGAACTCGTCGAATATCATCCATGCATCTCCGGATCTCACTGGCTATTGAATCAATACAGAAATAACTCTGAACTAATCGATTCAGCTTATCGTGACGGGAATAAACATGTTTATTCATGTCATGTTGGTTCAGCACCGCTGGATTTGAAAGCTAGTTTCAATGCTGCAGGAATCGACGAAATCATTGTCGACGGCGATGAAGTCAAAGTAACCCATGCCGGTCTTGCAGGTGCAGGTGTTGGAGCTGGAATGTGCAGAGGAATGGGAAAAGGAGTTAAATATGTTGAACTTATTCAAGTGGGAGGAGGTTCAAAAGCCGGAAAGGCAACTGTAGTGACCCCTAAACTTGAAAAAGTAGTTATCGGTGTTGATGATACCGATATAAAAGATGCTGGAGCTACCTGGACTATGGCACATAATTTAGGTGTTGAACTTGCCAGCGAAGGTTTTGAATACATTGACCATATAATTGTCCAACTATATCCACATAACCCTCACAAAACCCAAAACTGTGTATCAATTGCCCTTACTTTTGCTGTTGAAAGCGAAAACAAAGAAAAACTGATTGAAAGGGTTATTGAAATACTCAAACGCGATACCTTATCCGACAAAACAGCAATAGCTATTTTGGAAGGTTTGGATATCCCTGAAAAATTAAGGGAATATTCAATTGCCACCAAAACCGGAATGATGGATGTCGAAACTGCTGAAAAAGTTGCAGAAGAATTGGATATACCATTGATTGCCGTTACTGGTGAACAAGGAAAAGTTGGCGCATTGGCTGCTTTAGGTCTTTATAATGATGTTGAAGAAGCAGTTAAGGCATATGATAAAAAAAATTAGATATCTGCATCCTTTGATGCAGATTCTTAATGTATTTATTAAATTTTAATAAAAAGTCAAAATTGATAATAGAATGAATAATATTGCATTTTTGAAAAAATTCGTTACATTTATAAAAAAACAAACACATATAAATATTCATTTAATAATAACGGTTTTATAATACAGTATACTTTACACAAATTTCAGTATACTTTACACAAATTTTCAGAATAATTTTTAATCGGTGCATCATGAATTACAAGCAAATAATAGAGATATTGAAAGATTTTAAAGTAAAAAAAATAATTTTTTTAGGCTGCAACTCTGAAAATTTAATGAAATATATTTTAAGTTATACTCAGATAAATTGTGGAGAACTTATATTTATTGATTCACAGCCAAAAATCAATATTGAGGAAATTATTAATGATTATACTAACGTAAATTTCACTTTTTATAATGAGGATAGTTTAAATAAATTAACTAATTTTAAAGATTATGATGCAATATTTATTGATGATAATCCCAACTGGTATACAGTTTATAACGAATTAAATATTATTGAAAAAAATTGTGATAAATTTCCTTTAATTTTTATATGTAATTCAATTTTCCCTAATGAAAGAAGAGACACTTATTATCATTTTAATAATATTCCTTTTAGTTATCAAAATACGTATGAGAAAAAATTACGACTTTATGATGATCTTGTTATTGATGATGAATTTTATCATGCAATTTACCAAAATACTCCAAAAAATGGAGTTTTAACAGCTGTTGAAGATTATATAGAAAATTCTGAATTAGACATTGGAAAAACATTAATTGATTGTAAAACAGGAATATTATTAATTTACTTTAAAAATCATCATATTTTCAAAAAATACTATAATAATAAAAATTTAAACAATGAATTTATAAATTTTCATGTAAAACATACCCTTTTAAAAAATATTGTCAAGAATTCTTTGGCCGAAGATTCAGATGATTATTTTAAAAATGATACTGACTATATCAATAAAGAATTATTAATAGAAATCAGAGAAAATAACGAAGAATTAAATGATTTACTAAGAACAAAAATCAATAGAATAAATGACCTCAAAAAAGAAAGAAGGATATTAAACAAAACAATAACAGAAAAAGACAAACAAATAACACAAAAAGACAAACTAATTAGAACAAAAATCGATAGAATAAATGACCTCAAAAAAGAAAGAAGGATATTAAACTATACAATAACAGAAAAAGACAAACAAATAACACGAAAAAACAAACAAACAACACAAAAAGACAAACTAATTAGAACAAAAATCGATAGAATAAATGACCTCAAAAAAGAAAGAAGGGTATTAAACAAAACAATAAAAACAAAGGATAAACAATTAAAATACAAAAATAAAAAATTACATTATAATAAACGTTCTATAAATTTACTGAGCTCAAAGCGAAGATTTTCAATTTTATTATCTCAATTTTATATAATTTTTAAATTTAAATATGGTGCTAAGTTAAAGTTAAACAGGACATTATTCAATGAAATAATAAAAAATAACTGGCTAGATGTTGGATTTTATTTCAAAAATAATAGAGAATTATCAGAATTTAAATGGTTTAAACTTTTAACTCCGGAAGCACATTATGTCTGCCATGGATATGATGAAAAAAGAATACCTAAACTAGGATTTGATGATAAATTAAAAAAAGAAGGGATAATTAAAGAAATAACCGGTGATGCATATGATAAATAATGATAAATTATCTCCAAGAAGGGAGGCGCCTTTTTTTAACTTAAAATCTAATTCTGAATTACTTAATGTGTACATTCATCTAGAAGCATCTACGAAAGAAAGTTATTCAATGGATCAGTTTATCTCTTGTAACCCAAAAATTAACAAACCAGATTATGATAAATTAACAGTTATTATTCCTGTAAGATATTCTGAAGACAATGATGAAGCAATGGAAAATTTTTATATTATTTTACAATATTTAGAATATATTGGAGTTAAACACATTATCATTTCTGAAGAAGATGATTATTCTAAAATGAATGAAATATTTAACAAATGGGAAGATAAATTTGATGACATTTCTTTATTATTCACTCAGTCACATGATGAATTCAACAAACCAAATGCAATAAATGAAGCAATTAAAAAATGTATCACACCAATTGTTGCTATTATGGATTACGATGTATTGGTTCCTAAAAATTCATTTGATCAATCACTTTCATTAGTTGATTCTTTTTATGATTTTGTTTATGCTTCAAACAATTATGTTAAAAAAATAAATAATAAAATAGAATTAATAAATGATTTTAATTTTGAAAATATTAAAACAAATGACAATTATGAGTTAAATTACTCAAATATCCTATTTTGTAAAAAAGAACATCTTATGAAACTTGGAGCATATAATACTTCATTTAAAAAAGATTATTATTTCGATGAAGAGTTATTATTACGAATTATATTATCTGAATCAACACTGTTTTATGTAAATGATTACTCTTATAAATTAAAATCCATAAATTCTACTTCAAAAAATGATTTACAACATTTAATAAATCAATACAATTTATTAATATATAATAATCTTGATGTTCTTATTAATCAAAATGAAGACCTTTACAGAAATTCCATAATGTTTAGAGATGATGTTTATCCAGATACATCTAATTATCTAATTTCTGTTATTATTCCCGTATATAACTGCGAATTCTTTTATATTGATCGCTGCATAACTTCTTTGAAAAAACAAACAATCGGATTCGAAAACATTGAAGTAATACTAGTAGATAATGCATCAACACACCAACCATCGATAGACCTAATAAAAAAATATGGTGAAAAATATAATAACATCAAAACAATATTTCTCGATATCCATTCAGGAGCAGGGGCTGCAATAAATACTGGAATAAAAGCGACAACAACAGAATACATAACATTTCTAGACCAAGAGGACTATTTCATAAATAACATATGCGAAATAGCCTACAACAACATGGAAAACGAATATGGCGATATGCTAATAACAAATTTCATAAATTTGCATAACAACAACGCAAAAAGTCAAAATTGGAAATTTTTAAATTTAAATAATAAAGAAAAAACCCTGATAAATTGTTTCAAAGACCTGGATGTTTTTAAAATCTCTCCAATCACAGGAAATAAATTTTACAGAAAAAAATTTTTACTAAAAAATAATCTAAAATACGATAATTTTAAAATGGGCCATCAAGAACTTTTTAATGAAAAAACCTTATTTAAAGCAAAAAATATAAAAATAATTGATGAAATCTCAGTTATTACTGAATTAAAAAATAGTATTGATAAAAATTTCAAATCAGCAACATTAAAATATACAAAACAAGACTTAATTGATTATATTCACGTGATGGATGAATGCTATAAATTATACTTAATCAATTTCAGTAGAGACAGAAGGACAAGCACAATAGCAACTAAATTAAATTATTTTATAAACGAATTAGTAAATGTTAGTTTAAGTCGGCAAGATATGAAAATAATTATTGATGAAAGTTATGACTTATTTAAAATTATTAAGGACAAACCATATTTAATTTCTAAAAAAAATACTCCTATTTTTAATTCATTCATAACAAAAAATTATGAGGAAGCCTTTTCAATTTATAACGATTTATTAAAGTGATATTAATGAATAAAAATTACGTGACAAATAAATCATTCAATAAACCAAGTTATTATAAAGAAAACATTAATAAAAATCCTTTATTTGCAAGATATATATTTTTAGATAATATATCTAAAGAAAACGAATCCAAAAAGAGATTTATTTCAGAAAATCCTATAATTAAACCACCAAACTATGATGAATTAACAGTAGTAATACCATTTCGTGCAGCTGATGATGAAAAAAGAAATAAAAATTTAAAAACAGTAGTGAATTATTTAAAATTTATAGGGGTTAAACACATTATCATTTCAGAAGAGGATGACTATTCTAAAGTAGAAAAATTTATTAAAGAAGATCCAAATACTTTTGAAGATATTAAACTGGTATTTACAGAATCAAGTGAATTATTCTGTAAATCAATTGCAATTAATGAAGGAGTAAAAAATTGTAATACAGAATATATTGCTATTTCAGATAGTGACGTATTAATTCCAAAAGACATTTTTAATGAATCTCTATCTCTCATTGCCTCCTTTTTTGATTTTCTTTATCCTTTTAATAGAATGGTTAAACAAATTTATGGTTATGTAGATTATACTAATGTTGATTTTGATAGTGTAGATTCAGAAGTAGAAACTAGAATAAATGCTGATGGAGGATTCTTTTTTTGCAGAAAATCATCATTTTTTAATATTGGAGGTTATAACACTGCCTATACAGGATGGGGTGGTGAAGATAATGACTTTTGTTTACGCATTACTTTTTCCGATTATAATATTATTAGACTAAATAATCCTTTATATCACTTATACCACGATAAAGAACGCCCTAGAAGGACAAATACTAGATTATTAATTGATATTTATAATTCATCAAAATTTGATTTTCATAATTTAACAAAATTAAATAATCTTGATGTTCTTATTAATCAAAATGAAGATCTTTACAGAAATTCAATAAAGTTTAGAGATGATGTTGTTTATCCTGATGTATCTAATTATCTAATTTCTGTTATTATTCCAGTATATAACTGTGAATTCTTTTATATTGATCGCTGCATAACTTCTTTGAAAAAACAAACTATCGGATTCGAAAACATTGAAGTTATACTAGTAGATGATGCGTCAACACACCAACCATCGATAGATTTAATAAAAAATTATGCTGAAAAATATAATAACATCAAAACAATATTTCTCGATTTCCATTTAGGAGCAGGAGCTGCAAGAAATGCTGGAATAAAAGCTGCAACAACAGAATACATAACATTTCTAGACCATGATGACTATTACGTGAATGATATATGCGAAATAGCCTACAACAACATGGAAAACGAAAATATTGATATGCTAATAACAAATTATATAGATTCAGAAGATTTAAATGGAACAGGATGGGATTATTTAAAAATTAAAGGAAATAAGAAATTAATTAACAAATACGATGAACTAATAGATATATTTAGAATAGCTCCTTCAACTGGAACAACAACCTTTAGAAAAAAATTTCTGCTTAAAAACAAGTTACAATATAAACATATCAAAGCAGGGGAAGATTTAGTATTTAATCAGGAAACATTATTCCATGCATCTGGCATTTTATTAATTAATACACCATCTATTGTATTTTCTTATAGGCATAATACTAATAAAGATTTCGCTTCACGTTCATTAGACTACGAAAAAAATACGTTAAGTGCATTTATTGATGCATATTATGAAAGTTTTAAATTATTTAGAAAATATGCGCCAGATTACACACATTACGCATTGTCTTCGTTGAATAATTGGATAACTGAAAAACTATTAAAATCTAATTTATCTTTTAATGATTTTTTAAATCTCACAATTGAAGTTAGAGAACTAGCAATCCACTATGTTCATAATAAAAAAGTTGATAAGCCAAAAAAATGTTTAGATTTATATGAACTAATAGTAAAAGGTGAATTTAATCAAGCATATGACCTTTATAAAAAATTAATTTAAGTTTTTCAATTAAAATAATGGTTTTATAAAAAACATACGCTATTTATTTCATCTAATTTTAATTATTTTACCTATCTTCATTTGAAAAGTTAATTTTATCTTTTCTATTGATTAAAACGAATTTTGAATTACTTTTATTATCATTCCTTAAAAGTTATTTATTTGTCATGATACCCGTTAAATCACTATATTCAGGAAATTGCCTCGGTTTTCTGTGGCGAATGACTTTATCGAAGTTGAATTTGTATTCTTAAATATTATCTTAACCTCATGATTGTCATGATTGAATGTTGAAGATAATTTTTCTTTGAAATAAATGGTGGAAACTTGCTGTCCATCAATTAAAACATTATATGTATCGTTTAACTTGAAAATACCTGAAGAATTGAGCATAGATGCATTATCAACAATTATTTCATAATTATATGCTGGTGTATCTTTGGATACGATGAAAAACATCTCTGTAATTGTGGTATTGTTAACAAGATGATTTGAGTGTGTGATTAACGATCCGGCGAATTTCTCTTTTAAACGACTGTTTTGAATAACATCCCCCGCTTCGATATTTAATGAATCCTTAACCTCAAGAGGTACTCTTAAAATATCAGTCTCGCCAGGTCTTGTTTCATTGATTGTATATACAGCATCATCGATTTGTATAGTGTCATTGGCTCTTACACCCAGTGACATCATTGCATCCGAAGGCATACGTATTTGATCTGATTCGTTTTCAATAGCTATATCAACAGTATATGGTCCTCTTACAGAAATTGTATCGTCTCTTGGTGTATTGTCAGCGTATATGATTAAATTTCTTGAGTTAGGTTCAATTGACAAAACACCGTTTTCAAAATGAGCCGCTCCAATGAATGTTGAAATCATTAACAGCAATACGATAATTGAAATAATCAATGGAAAATGAATTTTAATAAATGACTTAAGCAGATTTCCGCGCGGAGTCTTTTTAAACATGACAAGTGATTTGACAACTACTTTGATAATGTAGTAAATCGCCAATACAATACCTACTATGGTAATGATAACTCCAATGGCCAACGGAACAAATTTTACGAAAAATATTGTAAACAATCCCAAAATGATTAATGATAAACCAACAATAGACATTCTAATAAAATAACCGATGTCATCGATCATTACAACCCTACCATATTTATTAGCACGGTTTATAATAGTTCTTACAACCTCATTTGCCATTAAATTCAAATCTGAAAGTGGGGACATGTCGTGTTCAATTGCACCGATGTCGACCTCCATTATTGTGATTCCCAAAACATCAGCATCAATAACAATACCTACATCCACACCATAATCGCTTTCAAAATTAATTCTTTTTAAAACTTCTTTTTTAGCCGCAAACTGACCGCTCAATGGCTGTTCAAATGAAATTTCTGGGAAAAAGAAATTCAACAGGGGCTTTGCAGTAAGTTCAGTTACACGACCACTTGCACGGGAAAATTTAGTTTTTGTAATATCGGTTTTTCCTTCCAAAATAGGCTTAATCATCGCTTCAACCTTTTTTGAAGTTAAATTATAAATGTCAGCATCAATAAAAGCGATGATATCACATTCAGCTTCTTTATATCCTGTTTTTAAAGCTTCACCCTTTCCCTTATTTACTTCATGATTGATTACAATAGCTCCGGCATTTAAAGCTTCCTGCTCGGTTCTGTCAGATGAGCCATCATTGACTACAATGATTTCATCAACGAAGGAAACGTTTTTAACTACATCCACAACTGCAGCTACTGTATCCTCTTCGTTGTATGCGGGAATGATTACTGAAACCTTTTGATATTTTTTTGGCTTTTGAGTTTTTATGCCCGCAAGTAAAAAAGTAAGAATTACTAGAAACCAATACACGCTAAATCTCCATTTTTATTAATTCAAATATAATTAGTTTTATTAATTAACTAATATAAATAGTTATAACTAATTTCCAAAAATAATGGGATTTAATTAGTTTTAAATCAAAAATAAATAATCTGTCCAGTTGATTTAAGATGATTAAATATTGAATATTCTCATTGAAAATATGAAATTAATTTAACAATGATACTTTAATATATCTAAATGTCAATATTATTATGTGAGTAAATAATTTGTTTAGAAGGGATTTTTTAATGACACCAAAGATAATGATTATTCTTGGAAGTGGATCAGATATTGCTATTGCAGAAAAAAGTATGAATATATTGGAAAAACTTGAAATTCCATATAGCTTAAAAATTGCATCTGCACATAGAACCCCTGATTTGGTTCGTGAAATTGTTCAACAAGGTACTGATGCCGGAATTAAAGTTTTTATTGGAATTGCGGGATTGGCCGCTCATTTGCCAGGTTCCATTGCCGCATATACACCAAGACCTGTCATTGGCGTTCCAGTTGATGTTAAGACTGGCGGTGTTGATGCATTGCAATCAATTGCCCAAATGCCATATCCTTCACCAATCGCTACAGTTGGAATCGACAGGGGAGACAATGCCGCAATATTGGCCGCCCAATTTATTGCTATCCATGATGAAGAAGTGCGTGAAAAAATAATTAATCTAAGAAAGGGATATGCAGAAAAGGTTAAAGACAGCAATGAAGAAATCGTCCAAAATATTGAGAAAAAATATCTTCAAAACGACTTTTTAAGAATAAAAAATCTTGAAATAAAAGAAATAGAATATGATGAAACACAATCAGATTGCAAAAACAAGGATGCGGATGTTGCAATCATTGTTGGAAGGCAAACTGATGTGATTACAGCCAAAAAGATTGAAGTAATATTGGACAGGCTTAAAATTTCCCATGACACAAAAGTTGTTTGCCCAATCAGATCCACAAAAAAATTCACAAATTACGTTAAATCCATGTCAAACGCCAAAATATTCATTGGAGTCAGTTCAAACTCATCCCAAGTCACTGGAGGAATAGTGGGCTTGACAGACAGGCCGGTGATTGGAGTTCCATGTACCAATGAAAATGGTGACGATTATATTCTTACAACCGTTAACATGCCGCCAGGTGTCCCTGTTGCAACTGTTGGAATAAATAACGGTAAAAATGCTGCAGTTCTTGCTGGTGAAATTCTTTCTATAAATGACCCAACAATCACAGAACTTCTTGGAAAATTAAAAGACAAAAAAATTAACCTATAGTGATAGTATGAACCTTAACGATAAAAAAGTAATTGAAATTGAAGACGAGCTTTCTTGTGAATTTGAAGTATCAAAAGTTTTAAGAGAATATCCTAAAGACACGGTCATTATTAAAAACGTTAAAGGATTTGATATGCCGGTCGTGTCCGGAATCTGCAACACAAGGGAAAAAATAGCCAAATCAATCAATTGTGAAGTATCCGAAATTACACAAAAAATTATTGATGCTATGGAAAACCCTATGAAAGTGGATAAATTCACAGATTTCAGTGAATATGACACATTAAACATTGATTTGGGTAAAATACCTATATTGACTCACTATAAAAGAGATGGCGGAGCTTATATCACAGCGGGAGTTGTTTTTGCCCGCGACCCTATAACCGGAATCCAAAACGCTTCAATTCATAGGATGATGGTGCTGGACAACAAAAGGCTTGTCATAAGAATCGTTCCAAGAAACCTCTATACTTACTTCCAAAACGCGCAGGAAAAAGGTGAAGACCTTGAAATTGCAATAGCTATAGGTATGGATCCGGCGATTTTGCTTGCAAGTACCACTTCAATACCAATTGACTATAACGAAATGGATGTTGCAAATGCATTCAAAGACGGTGATTTGGAACTAATTAAATGTGGGGAACTTGAAGTTCCACAAGCGGATATCATATTGGAAGGAAAAATTTCAGTTACAGAAACAATCGCTGAAGGGCCATTCGTAGATTTGACTGATACCTACGACATTATCAGAGACCAGCCAATCATCAATTTAACAAAAATGCATATTAAAAAGGACAATCCTGCTTATCATGCAATCATTCCAGCCGGATTTGAACATAAGTTATTGCAAGGACTACCTCAGGAACCAAGAATATTCAAATCCGTGAAAAATGCAGTTCCTACAGTTGAAAATGTCGTCTTGACTGAAGGAGGCTGTTGCTGGTTGCATTCAGTTATTTCCATCAACAAGCAGACTGAAGGTGACGGTAAAAACGCAATAATGGCTGCATTGTCAGCGCACCCTTCACTTAAGCATTGCGTTGTTGTAGATACTGACGTGAATGTTTTTGACGCTGAAGACGTTGAGTATGCAATTTCTACACGTGTTAAAGGTGACAGAGACATTATGATTGTCCCAAATGTCAGAGGTTCTTCACTTGATCCGGTAGCTGAAAGTGATGGAACAACAACTAAAATAGGTGTAGATGCTACCAAATCTTTAAAAACATTGGAAAAATTCGAAAGAGTTAGCTTCGGTGAATAAGCTAACTTTCATTTAATTTCATCGATTATCGGATTCAAAGAATCAAAATCGATGAAACTGACTTTTTTATCGTATGTTTCAATTATAGCCTTTACTTCAGCATTTTTTTTATCTTCTTTTAATTTCTTTGCTCTTCTATAAACAAAACCCATCATTGTTTTATGCTTAAAGTTAAGTTTAGAATAATCTATTCCACCCCTCAAACAATGGATGCTTGTCTGATTGTAAATGTCATCCGGCAATTGCTTTTCAATTCTTTGCCTTATTGTGTCCCTATTCTCTTTATCGTTGGGGTCTGCAAGTCCCACTGTTGCAACAATTATTTTCTTATTGGTGGCATCTGAAATCTTACTCAATGTCTTCTTCATGCCCAAAACGCTTCCTGCATATAATGCTCCAAGATAAATAATTGTATCATACTTGTTTATATCTTTAATATCTGAGTATTTTTCTGCTTTTATTCCTGTTTTTTCAGATAATTCATGGGCATATTCTTCTGTTGTTCCATATTGGGAACCATATACAATAATTTCCATAAAATCCATCTCCAATGACCAGTTAAACTTTTTTAAATATTTCCCAAATGAACATTCCTAATTCCTTTTTCAATGGCTATTTCACGGGCCTTATATAAAATATCTGGCCTTGTCGGCTCAATATCATTCATTTTGTAATATGGAAAAGCCCTTGAAAAGTGCAAAGGTACATCATTGTCCAGTTCATTAACCACAAAATCGCATAATTGTGTAATTTCAGATATTGAATCATTATAGTCATTGATAATAAGGTTTGTGAGCTCCAAATGTTTGCCTTCCATATAAACCCTTCTGATGTTGTCCAAAACAACGTCCAAATCTGCGCCGCACACCTTCTTATAAAAATCCGGTGACATGGATTTCAGGTCAATGTTGAATGCGTCGACGAATGTCAGTATTTCCTCAACTGACTTTTGGGAAAAATATCCGTTGGTAACATATATGACTTTCAAATTTTTTTTCCTGGCAAGCAAGGAAGTTTTCTTGTTGAATGGTAAGTGTATCGTAGGTTCATTATAGGTCCAAGCAATTGATGCACAATTGTAATTCAAAGCATTTTCCACAATCGCCTCTGGAGTTATTTTAATGCCCCTGGAATATTTATCATATTCATGTGAAATCATATAGTTCTGACAATGCAAACATGTCATGTTACAGCCAAAACCGCCGATTGAGTAAGTGAACGTGGATGGTAAAAAATGATGAAGAGGCTTTTTTTCAATTGGATCGGGACTTAACGATGAAACGATACCATAACTTTCATCAAACAATTCCCCATTAACATTCTTATGCTGTCTGCAAACTCCAAAATGACCATCAGCTATTTTACAATAGTTTGCACAAATCTCACAGCGGACTTTTCGAGACTTGGAGCTTTTCTTGTAAAGATTGCTATTCACTAACATAGTGCTCATAACCCTTATTCCTTATCCTTTCAACATATCCGTTATCCAATGTCAGCTCAATAACATCAGAATCTGTCACTTCACCAATTACTTTATAATCAATTGATAATTTTTTCAGATTTTCCTTTGAAATCGTGAAAACCAGCTCAAAATCCTCTCCAACATGCATCACCAAATCAAGATAATCAAGATTCAATTCCTTAGCCAATTTTTTATACTCGTCGGAAATTTCCAAAAGCTCTTCATAAATCATGAAGCCGAAACCGTCTTTTTTTATTTCATAAAGTTCGCTGGCAAGGCCATCGCTAATATCTGTGGCAGATGTGGCTCCAGCCTCCTTAATTAAAATCCCTTCCTTAAGTTTAGCTATCGGCTTTAATGCCTTTTTAACATAAATATTATCCATAACATCCAAATTAAATCCTAATGCGGCAAGACCCAAATCCCCTGTAACGGCTACCAAATCGCCCAGTGAATAGGTATCTTTCATCAATGGCTCATCGCATAAGCCCAAAGCTGTTCCGGAAATTATGATTTCAGACGCTTCGTTGGTATCTCCCCCGATTAGCGGAATGGAATAGTAATCACAGGCACTCAATACCCCTTCTATAATCTCTTTAAAGCTATCCAGTTCCAAATCTTTTGGAATAGCTATTGACAATAAAAAACCAAAAGGAGTGGCTCCCATTGCAGAAAGATCGCTTACATTAACTGTGACCGATTTGAATCCCATGTCAAAAAAGGACATGTTTTGGGGAAAATGCCTGGATTGAATCAGCATGTCGCATGTTGAAATCAAATTAGAGTCAAAAAAAGGAGTAACTGCAGTATCATCCGGAGTAATTTCACTTGAATTAGAAATAATATATCTAACTAATTCCTTTTCACCAATATCTGAGACTTTGAGGGTCATGAATAATAGTATAAATTTTGAAATAAATAAATTTTAAGAAATGCCTGTTGGCAAAAAAAGTAAAAAAAATGTTTCAGAACTATAAATATTCTGAAACTCTGTCTTTAATGATTTCATACATACGCCTGTCAATTCCAAGAGGGTCGGTCAAAATGATTTCACCGTCAAATTCAACCGGCTCTTCATCGTGGTCATGATGGTGGTGATGATGATGCCCGTGATGGTGTTCATGATCGTCATGGTCATCGTGGTCATGATGGTGGTGATGATGACCTGATACTTCTTCCTCATCAAAATCACTTTCAATTCCAAGCAATCCTGGAATGTCCCTTTTGGTATGTAATCCATGTGCGACAAATACAGGTACAACGATTATCTTTTCCAAATCCCCTTGTTCTGTTAAAGTTTTAATGGTTTCCTGGATACCTGGCTTTCTAATTTCCATAAAACCATATTCTACAATAGCATCTGGGAATTCTTCTAAATACATTTCTTTATAAGCTTTAATTACTTCCTCACCATCATCCAATCTGGAACCGTGGCTTAAAAGTAAAATTCCGGTTTTCTTATCAGACATATTTTATCATCCGTTAATAATCAATTATTAATCTAAAGTTAAATTCTGTTAAGTTATCTTGAAAAAAAATTTTTTCAAAAAAATATATGAAAAATTATGATTTTTCATTTACCATATCAATTAAAATATCTATTAATATATCATCTGCTTTAATAGGCTCTGGATATAATATTTCACCATCAAAATCGACAGGGGTCAAGTCATGTACATGGTCATGGTCGCCGTGTCCATGGCTGTGTGAATGGGTGTGCTCATGATCATCTAAAAACCCTAGGATATGTGGAATATCATGAGTGGTATGCATTCCAGGAGCAATAAATACAGGAACAACAACTAATCTATCCAATTCATTTTCTTCCGCTAATTTGTTAATGGATTCCGGTATGCTAGGGCCGCATAACTCCATAAATCCAAAACTGGAAGGTAAATCACAGGTTTTTTCAAACTTATTATATAATTCTGTTGCAAATTCCTTATTATAATTTAATCTAGAACCATGTGTAACAAGCAAAATTCCGGTTTTCGCATCATCAGCCAATTCAGATTCTGACAAAGCCTGTGAAACTCTTTTATCAATTATATCCAAAAGCTCGTCACGAGGGCCAATAGAATCCATCAATATGATTTCACCATCAAAATCAACATCATCGGCAATTGACAGGTAATGTTCATCAGGATAGTTTCCGTCAGGACATCTCGGGTCAACTTCCAATGGTTCCAAACCCAACAGCTGAGGTATATCGATTCTTGTGTGAATACCCGGAGCTAAAAATACCGGAAGCGCTATGATTTTTTTCAAATCATCAACTTCTTCCTTCAGGACTTCTACAGCTCCTGCAATAGTAGGTTCGGATACTTTCATGTATCCAATTTCGGCTGCAAAACCGGATTTATCGATGAATTTCTCCTTAATTTCAGTAAAAACCTCTTCAGCATAAGGTAAAGTACTTCCATGACTCACTAAAATTACAGCAGTATCATTTGATAACTTTGAACTTGTATCCATATGAGATTACTCCGTCTTCTCCGTCTTCTCTAACTCTTCTAAATACCATTTCTACATTGTCACCGATTTCAATATCTTCAACGTCACAATCTACAAGTTGTGAGGTTAATTTTGCACCTTCTTCAAGTTCAATTACGGCCACTGCATAAGGAGCTGCCTTTTTAAAATCATCAGGTGCTGATCTAATTATTGAAAAAGTGTGAATTTTTCCTTTTCCTGAAAATCGGAAAGGTTCTAAGTTCCCTTTTCTCCTACAATTAGGACATACTACACGAGATGGGAAAAACAACTCACCGCAGGTAGTACATTTGGAACCTATAAGATTATATCTTTGCTGTATATGACGCCATGTTCTTACAGTATCTGACATGTAAATCCTCCATATATTTTCAATAAGTATAATTTATAATAAATAATATAAATAGCTATTTTTTTTATTACTATTTTTACGGATTTTAACAAAATGTATTAACAAATGTGCAAAATCATAATGTCACACTTAAGAAATAAATTTAAAAACCTATTTCAAATTTTTATAAATGAAAAAGATAGGAATAGACTCAAAAGGAAACCTTATCATAGGAACGACCGCCATATTGATTGTATCATTGCTATTGATTTGCATTTTTGTCATGACAAGCATGAATTATATTGCAAATGAAAATATTGATTCAAAATCAAATGACAACTTCAAATATATTATCAACGATTATTCTGAAAACTTGGAAGTGATTGGAAGAGACTCGATAGACGAAGCGACACAAAAGGCATTCAATGGCCTGCCGATTTTAAACAGCGAAAATGAAATTAAAAAGAACCTTGATAAAAAATTGGATGAAAAAAACAAGGAATACGAAGAAAAATATGATGTTAAAATCAATTCAAAGGCCCTTTCGGTTGAAAACTCAAACAGCCCCTGGAAAATATTGATAAAGGTTAAACTGAACGGCGAAAAGGAAAACGAAAAATTCTCCAAAATCATTGAAAAAAACGTGTCCATAGAAAACTTGAGAGACCCCTTGCCAATAGCCAAACTAACAGTACTTTCAGGAATACTAACATACGACAATAAATACCACTACAAAACGGCCCTATCGGCATATATGGTTCTGCATGACTTGGATTCTCCCGAATCATACATCGAAGCGACAGCACCATTGATAATTAGGAAATGCCCTTATGACCCTTATATCCACCATGGAGACCCGGGAGTTCTAAAAGACTGTTTGAAACAAGGGTATTTCCATGAAAGTGCAGATGGAAGCTGCTATCTCTGCAGGTTAGAAGGAAAAGGGAAATGCCCCCATTACGGTTTTGAAGTGTTCATACAAACACATACACCCTTGAACAATGAAACTCTATCCTGTTCGGATCATGTAGTCTTTAGTGACCATTACAATGGCAAAAAAATAGATGAAGAGGATTGGGACAGCCTGATTTTGGACGATTCCCATAGAAAAAAATACGGGTTGATATGAATGGACAGCAGGGGAAGCAGTACAATCGAAATCACAATTGTTCTTGCAGTGATATTATTAATTTTGGGTGTGCTTTTGGCATCAGTTGAAAATACAACCGAAAATCTAATCAAAACGCAGGAAAATGAAAACGTTGAAATGTTAATAAACGAAGCGGTTGACAATCTAATCAACAATCCCGGAAATCCGGAAAAATGGAATGAATATGAAAAGGGAACGCCAGGCCTTGCAATCATAAATGAAGAGGGAGAAACCGTTCCAAACTCCGTATCCTATGAAAAATTCAATGCGTTGAAAAGAAACTACAATAAGTTAATAACTGAAAAAATATTCAACTCAAAAATCAAATCATCAATGGAATTGTCTCCAAAAAAGAGTACCATTTCAAGTGTAAAAATTGGTTCGAACATGGACTCAAACAATGTATTCGTTGTAAACAGATTGGTGAAATGTGACTTTTACAAAAAATATGTCTTGAAGGATTTCGAAAATGATGGAAAATGCAATCGAAACCATCAACAAGACTCCCACAGCTGCAATTATTTTAAGGTATTTAAGGGAAATCTTAAAAATTCAAACTACTATCTGATAATTGACGATAGCGAAAAATACGATTTGAAATACATTGTGGATACGACAAGCGAATACGACCTGAAGGACTGGCAGACAGCAATTTCAAATGTTATTCCGCTGAATGACAAGATTCGCTTTTACAATGATACAAGCGCGATAGTCTTTGTTCATCTTGATAAGGAAAAACCTAAAGCCGTGATGATTTCCGTTCCGAAAAATTTCAATAGGGATTGCTTAAATTACGATTATTTTAGAACAAACGAATGTGAATTCATCTTTAAATGTTGTTATTAAATCAAAACACCTAAAATAAGCAATGACACGCTTATCAAAGTTAGGCTGGAAATTGAATCTGTAACGCTTGTTGAAACTGGAATCACAATATTGTCAGGGTCTAAATTATGATTATATGAAGTTATTGAGATATAATAGACAAGGAAAACCATTATTGTAACTAATATAAGTCCTGATAATGTGCTGATTTCAATAATCTTATCAAAGCCCACGCCAAGCACTCCAAAAGCAATGGATGATGATTCGGCTATTATTCCAATGAATGGGAAAACAACAATAGCTAATATGAAACAAATAGCAAAATTATGAAGCGCCTCTCCTTTAGGTCTTGATAACGGTTCAACCAAACCTGAATGAAGGGCTGAAGACAATCTTGCACCTAAAATACTGATTAGGCTTCCGCATTCGCCTGAAAACAATGGCAATAAGGTAAGCAAGCTAGGATTGGTAAGCAATGTTTCGACTGAACTGTTTAATATTCCGCCTGCTGAACCTCCTAAAAAGGAGCATAAAAGCAAGGTAGGAGTGGATTGCTTTAAAATTGTTTTGGTTTCATCGGATAACCTGTAGCAATAAACAAAACCTGCAAAAACAGCTATTATAATTACAACAAGAATGCTGTATTTGACGAGGATATTTACATTCATTGCTTTTAAAATAAAAATTGATGCTATAATTGCCGGCAAAGTAAACAAATCACCAAAGGCTGCAATTATTGGGCTTGTAATATTATCCGGATCCCAGCCATGCTCAAAACTTTTAAATGAAACGAACATGGTTATCGGAAGCATTATTAAATTGGAAATTATGCCCGCGAATGTACAAATCAATATGAAATCCATTAGGCTTATTGATTGGTAATTTAATAAAATACAGAATGCTTTCGCTACAATTGCTAAAAATATTGATAAAACCAGTGTCAATACAAATGAGGAAAAGATATTGTAGTTTAAATCATCTGAAAATTCAAATTCTGGGGATATTAAACCAATATGTAAACTGGTGGATAATCTTGAAGCAAATGATCCAAAAATATTTCCTCTCATACCAATAGCTCCAGGAATGACAACCAATAAACCCGGAAATGTTTCAAGGAAAAATGTCATTTTACCGAGTATAATACCAGCTATTAAATCTCCTGTAGCACAAATTAAAAGAGCAATCAACCCTTCTTTGATTATGTAATCATGCTCTGAATAAAAATCAGATAAAATTCGAGTAGATAGTGAACTGCGAATCTTCTTCTGTTGATCTTTCACAAATATCACTACCTATAATCATTTTTTCACAACCTAATCTTCGTCTTCTAATTCTTCTGGAATATCTTCAAGTGAACAGGCTCCTGATGCTAATTTTTCAAGCAAATCTGCACCTTCATCTGTTCCTTTTAAAATCAATGTGTCGCCAGGTAAAATTGTAGTATTCTTATCCGGTCCGTAAATCCATGATGAACCTCTTCTGATGGAAATTACTCTCATACCTGTACGATTTACTAAAAGCAAATCTCCTAATGTATTGTTTGCGAGTTCTGATGATTCGTCAACAACAACTCTAGCAATACTTTTATCTGATTCTTCCATAACCATTTTAAATACTGGATGTGGTTTAAAACCAGTTATAACTAAATCAGCCAAATCTTTAGCTGCATTCGCCATACTTTCTGTGGCTTCTGCAATTTCAAGCAATGCTGTTAATTTTTCAGCATCTTCATATGACCGTGCGGCCACTAGTGATTCCATTTTAATTTGATAATTCATCGCATTAACTTCATTTTCTAATGTAATTACCTCTTCTGCAGCTGTTTTACTATTAAATAAAACAGCAGAATATGCTAAATCGACCATCAATTCCGACATATTTTTCATTTCTATTAAAAGATTTTTAATTGACAATTAAAATACCCCTAAAGATCGTTTGGATTATTTTTTAATAAGCATGCTCTTCTAAGCTTTAATAATGTTTTTTTCTTAGCTTTTAAATCTTCAACTTCCTCTATAATATTTTCTAAAGGCTCTCTCAAACATTCTACACTGTCTTTGTCATGCAGCCAAGTACATTCCTTACAGTTCCAAACATTTTTGCCCTTAATCCATTCCCCACCAGTTGAAGAGTCACCGCATGGATAGAATGGACAATAGCAGAAATCACAATACTGGCCGTCATAGTGGCAAGGATAAAAATCGCATTCCCTATTAGGGCCATGGGCGACTTCGCCATTTAAGAATTTTTCATAATGATTTTGTGATAAAGGATGAATTTTGGATCTGATTACATATCCTCTTGGTGTCACTAGCTTGTTGTCCTGAACATATGTCAAGTCATTGCCGACAATCAGTGTGCAGGACATGTTAACTATGTCTTCGGTCAAGTCCTTAACTTTAACGACTGTTTCTTTTGCAGGTTCGTAGGTACTGTCAACGATTCCTATTAAGGCGTCTTCACCTTTAATATCTAAAACACATTTTTTAAATCTTCTGAAAGGTTCTTTACGAGTTTTACTAATAGGATTGTAAATAGCAACTATTAAATTAGCTTCAAGAGCATATTTCAATTTCTTTTCAATTTCAGATAATGGAGTTAAAATATTGCTTAGGCTAATTGCTGCAAAATCATTCAACGGTGCTCCAAGTTTGCTTGAAGCATAATTGAGTGCAGATACACCAGGATAAACTTTGATTTCAACATCGTCGTATTTGATAACTATCTGATACAATACATTTGCCATTCCAAAAACACCAGGGTCTCCGGAACTAATTAATGAAACGGTCTGGCCTTCCAAACTCTTTTGAATAGCAAATTCGGCTCTGGCTATTTCATCTCCCATACCTTTTTTGACAATTTCCTTATCCGCTATCAAATCTTCAATTTGGTTAATGTATTTCTTATAACCTATAATTACATCAGATTCTTCAATAGCTTTTAAAGCTCCTAAAGTCATGTTTTCTCTATTTTGACCAATACCTATTACATTAATCATTTTTATCCCTAGTATAATTTTAAAACAGAATTAATAACAATTGTATCAGTTTTAACCATCAACCCGGTTCCCTTGAATGTAGCATCAGCGCTTGCTATAATCTTATAGGACGGATTCTGGCTAATAATAATTTGTCCTGAAGTTGAATTAGGTGAAGCATAACCTAAAGCTTCGATGTTTACGGTTATGTTTTTATTACGTGTATCATCACGAGTTGTTACGTTCATTGAATCAACATTGACTCCATCTACATTCGATATATTCTCCATTTTCAGCGCGACTTCTTTTTTATTGGAAATATTAATTGGAGTCGGATCTTTAACTAAGACATCATTAACTTTTTCTGGATTGAAAAAATTTGAAATCTTTTGAATTTGCATGTCAATTAATCCTGGAATGTTAGGAGCCTCGGCTGTAACAATCGTATATGAACTAAAAAGACCTACTTCAAAAAATACAACAAATAAAACAATTATTAAAATAATTCTTACAACCTTATTTGCCATTTTATCACAATCATTATTTTAGTTTATATATAAAACATTATAATATGATAATCTCTATTCTTAATATTAAATAAATATAACTAATCTGTGAAATTTCAAATTTATAAGAAAAAATAAATTTTTTAAATTTAAATTCTCAAAGTTTATTAATATAGAAAATTAAAATTTTAATTGATATGTCAACTAATAAAATTCTATTAAAATTTGCAAAAAAAGGAATCAACCTATCACCTGAAGCTTATGATAAAGTCATCAATGCAGAAAATCCTATTGATTTTGCATCATCATTAATAGTTAAATTAAAAAGCGATAAATATTCATCAAAGGATTTGGTATCCGTCGGTGTCGATATTCTTGACGAAATTGCGGGTGGCAAAAAAACCGAAGGTGAAAATCAAAAAACATTAACCAATGATGATAATGAAAAAATAGAAAATCCCATAGTTGAAAAATCATCTCAGGATGTTCAAACACCACCAATTGAAAAAGAAAAAAATCTTTCAATTGACAATCTTAAAAAAGAAAGTGACAATCCTGAAAAGCATATTAATAAGGAAATATTGGAAGCTTCTGAAACCGTTAAAGATGAAAAAATCAAATTCAAAAGAAACGAACAGAAAACCAATGTGAAATATGACTTTAAAATCATACAGGATACCAGTAAAAAATCCTACACAAGCGGAGAGCTTGAAAATCTAATCGCTTATTTTAAAAGTAGATATGAAAAATTAGCCAATATCCTGTCAAAAAGACCGGAACTTAGAAACTATACAAAAATAGCTGATATCGATGATTCACAGGATAATATAAGTTTAATCCTAATGGTTCGTGAAATCCGAACAAGTAAAAACGGCCATAAGATTGTGGAATTCGAAGACGATACTGGGACAGTATCTGTCCTTTTCTCCCAAAAGAACGATGAAGTGTTTGGTGAAGCTGAAAAACTAGTTAAAGATGAGGTTATAGGTGTTATTGCAAATAAAAGCAATGATTCAGGATTCCTATTCGGTCAGCAAATAATAAACCCGGGAGTTCTACGTATCCCCGAAAAGGAAATGGATTTTGGAATAGTATTCCTATCAGATGTTCACATCGGAAGTTTAACATTCCTTGAAGATGCATTTTTAAGGTTTATTGATTGGATTAACTGTGAATACGGTACTGAAGAACAAAGAAGAGTGGCTGAAGACGTTAAATATCTTATTATTGGTGGAGATATTGTAGACGGTATTGGTGTGTATCCGAACCAGGAAAAGGAACTGGTTATCAAAGACATTACACAGCAGTACAATGAAGCGGCCAAATTTTTAGGAAACATAAGAAGCGATATCAAAATAATCATCGCCCCTGGAAACCACGACGCATCAAGAGTTGCTGAACCTCAGCCTGCAGTGCCTGAAGAGTATGCGAAGGCACTATATGAATTGGACAACGTTGAATTCATTTCAAATCCGGGTGTAGTATCCCTTGATGGAATCAACGTTTTGATTTATCACGGACGTAGTTTCGATGATCTTGTGATGGCCGTTAAAGATTTTACACACGAAAGAAATGATTTGTTAATGGAAGAATTGCTTAAAAAAAGACATTTGGCGCCAATTTACGGTGAAAGAACTCCTTTGGCTTCAGAACTTGAAGACTATTTGGTCATCGATGAAATTCCCGACGTGTTCCATACAGGACATGTTCACATTAACACCTACAGAAAGTTCAAGGGAATTCATCTAATCAACTCAGGTACTTTCCAGACCCAGACCGAGTTCCAAAAAATATATAACATTGAACCAACACCTGCTGAAGTGCCGGTTCTACATAAGGGAAAATATAAACATTTCAAATTTATCTAAGAGGTATTATAATGAAAAAAAACATTGCTGAAATAATTAGTGTTTCAAATGAAATTTACGATAAGGGATTGGTTTCTGGAAAATCAGGGAACATAAGTGCAAAATTTGGTGGAGAAAATGGCGAATACATTGCGATTACCCCAACATTGAAATCTCTTTCCGATTTAAATGAAGAAGATATTGTATTGGTGGACATGCAAGGTAACGCTTTGACAAAAGGAAAGCCATCATCAGAAGTTAACATGCACTTGGAAATTTATAAAAAAAGACCTGACGTTAATGCTATCGTTCATACTCATTCACCATATGCAACAGGCTTTTCATTCTCATCAAAAAGGCTTAAAAGACTAGAAGGATTCGGTAAAATTAATTCTGAATATATAGCATCCATTGAATATGAAAAACCAGGATCCGACGAGCTAGCTAAAAGTGCCAGTGAAAATATTGGAAAAGAAGATGTACTAATATTAAAAAATCATGGTGTTATATGTGTCGCTGCCACATTAAAAGAAGCAAAATTACTTGCTGTTTTTGTCGAGGAAATTGCAAAAACACAATTTATTACTTATATGTTAAATTCAGCTGAAGATAAAATCTAATCTTCATCTGAAACAACTTTATTTCTTTTGTTCATTCCTTCTTCAATCATTTTTATGATTAATCCGGATAATGAAGTATCTTCATCGATTGCCATTTTCTTTAATTCTTTTTTTAAATCCACTGGTAAATTTATAGTTGTTTTGCTTATATCTGACATAATATATAATTGCTTTTTAACTAAATATAAATTTTTCTAATAAAAAAAACTAATTTTACCAAAAACTATTTAAAGTGTTTACGAACAAATATATAATTTAATATTCTTTACTGACTAATTTTTAATAACTTTTGGAGGGGTATTTATGAGTAATCAAATTATTAATGAAGTCTGTGAAATTCTTGAATATATTATGGATAACAATACTGTTCCTCGTAACATCAGAGAAGCAGCTAGTGAATCAAACGATTTGCTTAAGGATGAAGAACAAGATCAATCTGTCAGAATAAGTACTGTTCTTGGCAAACTTGATGAAATTAGTAACGACCCAAACATTCCAGTTCATGCAAGAACTTTAATATGGGAAGTTTTATCTAAATTAGAATCAATCTAATTTCATTTCTCTTTTTTTATTTAATCTTTTGAGATAGCAACAGCTATTGTAACACCATCATAAGATGTTTTCTTATATATCAATTCTGAATCGAAACCTGCTGTAATTAACGCTGAAGGCTCACAAACGCCATAAATTCCAAATTTTGATTTTACGAATTCTGATTTTTGAATATCTTTGGATTCAAACAATTTAATCTTATCCAATTCAACAAAATAAACCGGTTTATCTAAATGTTTTGAAAGTTCCAATATGCCTTTTTCGTCTTTTTTTATTTCAGCGGATGTCAGCATGTTGACTCTGGATTCATGAATATTCAAGTCATCAATTGATTTTTTAAAAGCAGAATAAATCTTTTCACATTCCTTTCCTCGCCTGCAGCCGATTCCAACAACTATTTCCCTTTCCTTCAAAATAATTTTATGGCTGTCGTGTTTGACATGAATTTCATTTGTATTTACTTTAGATGAAAATTCAATAGAAACATCTATTTCAAGTGTAACACTGTTCAGGTATTCATATAAATAATCAAAATTTTTGTTAGGATTTACCTCAAATGAAATTTCCTTTCCTTCAAGAATGGCCTTGTTGAAAAACAGGATTTCACTGGTGTTGTCTATCGACAAATACAAATCCTTTGCAATTACGTCGATGCCTAATTTTTTATTTACATCAGTGGATGTGGTTATGACGGGTGTTGCATCAATCAGCTTTGCAATCTTTTCTGTCAGCTTGTTTGCACCTCCCAAATGACCTGACAAGGTTGAAATAACGAAATTTCCATTATCATCAATATTCAATATTGCTGGATCTGTAGCCTTTGATTCAATCAATGGTGCGATTGACCTGATTAGAATTCCTGATGCCATTATTGCAATTATAGAATCATATTCCTGAAATAAAATCGGAAAATACTTTTTAACATTTTTATGATACAGGTCTGTCCTTATGACTGTTGAATCATGATCCAATTTTTCCTTTAGTTTTAAAGCCAAATCCTGACCTTTTTTTGAAACAGAAATGATAGCAATTTTCATAATATCACATAAATCAATGTAAATAAGACAACAATTGTAATTGTAAACAACACTATTGCTAGTTTTGACAGGTTAACCGCATTTGTAATGTCATCTGCAATTATATCTTTATTATTATCACCTAAAATATAAGTATCCTTTTTGATTAGTTGAATATTCAATGCCCCGGCTGTTGAAGCCATTGTGTATCCGGAATTTGGAGATGGACATTTGCGTGCATCCCTTCTCATTATCTTATAACTGTTTTTACCATCCAATCCAAGCAGATATGCAGAAACAACAACAAACAGTCCTGCAATTCTTGATGGAATATAATTTAAAATATCATCAATCTTTGCGGGAAGAAATCCAATATAAATCAATTCATCAGTCTTATATCCGACCATAGCATCGAGAGTGTTGAAAATCCTATAAATCACCGGTACTAGCAATAAATAATAAATTTGATTATTTATCGGATAAAACAGAATAATCAAAGCAAAAACAAAATAGTAAAATATTGGTGCAACATAGGAATCCGTGATGTTTTCTGTCAAACTTTCAATGACTGCAGATACGATAAAGCTTTCAGTCAACTCTTCTGTGTTCCTACTCACCAAATAGGAAACAGATTTTCTTGCCTTATCAATGCTTTCATTCAAGTCATTCTTAACATCAATGGCTGTCTGCAGAAGCATGTTGACGGAATATGTCGATGAAAGTAAAATTGAAAATGCAATTATTAAAACAAGCGTATTGAATGAACATATCCAATAGATTATGAACAATATCAAACCTGAAACAAGACATGTGCACAGCACCAAAAACAATCCTGAAAGTTTGTTTTTAATTCTGATGAAAATATCCTTAAAAAAAGAAATGATTGATCCGATTATTACGACAGGATGAATCCTTCCTGGAAGCTCTCCATAAAACCAATCGATTGCAAGAGAGAAAACAAGACAAAATATAACAAATAAAAATAATCTGAATGAAACAATATCATTTGCATTTCCAAATATTATTCCATTGAGTAATTCATTATATTCAATCATAGTTTATATTATATATAATAAAAAAATAAATAATTTATTATAAAATTTTTTAATGATGATGATATTATGAACATTGAAGATAAAGTTAAAGAATGGTTACTTGATGAAAGTTACTTAAGGGAAAAGAAATATGATGAAAACGCTGATTTTCATTTTATCGTTGAGTTCCCAAAAGACAATATAATGGATGTTGTAAAACCAAAAGGAAAAGATTGTATCATTGTTGCTTGCGCTACACAGGTTTCCCCTGAACATTTGGAATTGATGACAGAAGCAAGCCCAAAAGTCAAAAAAGATTTTATTCTTGATTTGAACTTCGGATTAAACAAGTTCTTGGTTGACTATGAACTTCAAATAAATCAGGATTTATTACAGCAGTTTATCATCACTGATCAAATTTTTGAAGATGGATTGACCAAAGATAACTTTATTAGAACATTGAAAAGAGTTTTCAAGTCAAAATTACATTGTATCTGGTTAATCGACAAAAAATTTGGTGGATTTTCAAAACCTCAACAGCCTTCAAACGAAAACAGCATGTTCGTTTAGAGAGGGAGAGGTCCATTTCAAGTATAACAATTTTGCAGATATATTAAGACTGAAGGGGTATATTTCAACTGTAAACATTTGAAATTTATCTCTTTTATTTTTCACTTTTTTTTGAATTGAAGGATTATTATTAATTTATTATTAATTTAATTTGTTTTTATCAACATTTCATTTTCATTACACTTGAAATACATCTCTTCAATTTTGTTTTTCGCATGAAAGTGTTTACACTTGAAATGCATGTCTCTGTCTCTATGTTATGTAATATTTTTTTTTCAACAAAATTGTCTTAAATCTTGATTTTGAGGACGAATCATAATCATTTTTTCCTTAAAGTTACACTTGAAATTGTTCTGTTATATTTGAAATAGTACTGTTTCATATTTAAAATTTAAGTTAATTAAATGATTGCAAAATTGATTTTATGATTCATAATATTTTATTTTTCTTTTAAACAAATTCTGATAAATATTTACTTCATTTAAACTATTATAATCAATTTAATTTTTTACTTTTTTGTCATTTTTCATACTTTTTCATGAAATTGTAATAAAAACCTTTATTTATGATACATTTTATATTATTAACACTGGAAATTATACTACTAATTTTTTCATAAAATTTATAAGGTGAAATACATGGAAAACATTTTCGATGAATTAGAAAAAACTGATACTACTAACCCCATTATTTTCAAAGATAAAGCTCCATTAGATCATAGATATTTACCTGATAAATTAGTCCACAGGGAAGAACAGATAAAGTTGATAGCTAAAAATTGGGTGGATGTCTTAAGTAATGTGACTCCATCAAACGTGACTCTTTACGGTAAGACAGGAACTGGAAAAACTGCAGCATCAAAATTTGCTCGCGAACAGCTTATTGACATAGCACGCAGAAAAAATGTTTTTGTAAAAGTTGAATACATCAGATGCACAGATTACACAACAGAATATCAGGTACTCGCTGAATTGTGTAATAAGTTAGGCCGTGACGTTCCAAACCGCGGTTGGACCAAAGGTGAAGTTGTAAACACCTTCAGGGATATTTTCAAAACCAATGCATTCGGCAGAAAACTGCATTTGATTGTTATTTTGGACGAAATTGATATTTTGCTTGATAAAGACGGTGATGGAATATTATATACACTTACCAGAACAGAAAACGTATCAGTTTTATGTATCAGTAATTATTTGGACTTTAAGAATTTGATCAAGTCAAGAGTTACAAGCAGTTTAAACGATAAAGAAATTGTATTTCCACCTTATGGAGCAGACCAGCTATCAGATATTTTATTGGAAAGGGCTCAGTTGTCCTTTAATGATGATGTTTTGGAAAGTGATGTGATTCCTTTGTGTTCAGCCATGGCTGCAAAAGAAGAGGGCGATGCTCGTTATGCTCTTGATTTACTTAAAAACGCAGGCGAATTGGCTTTCGATGAAGATTCCAATGTCGTAACTGGAGATCATGTTAGGAGAGCAAAAGATAAAATCGAGCATAATAAGGTCATTGAAATCATATCTACATTGCCGCTTCAGCAACAAAGGGTTTTAGAAGCCATTTTAACATTAACAAAACAGGATGAGGAGATAACTTCCGGTAAATTATATGATGCGTATAAAGAAGTTTCTAAAAAGGATGCTGTAACTTACAGAAGAATATTTGATTTTATCAATGAATTGGAAATGTTGGGTATCATTTCCACCAATACAATTTCACGTGGACGTGGAAAAGGAAGAACCAATATTATTAAGCTTCAGTGTGATGAAGAATTACTTGAAACAACCCTTTCCCCTATTTAGGGTTGTTTTTAATTAATGTTTTTAGAATAGCCATCCTGACAGGAACGGCATTTGCTGCCTGAGTGAAATACTTATTGTATTTTGTGTCATCAACGTCACCGGCTATTTCATCGATTCTAGGTAATGGATGCATCACAATCAGGTCTTTTCCTTCAAGCATTTTTTTGTTGATTACATACGCGCCTTTTATTTTCATATAATCGTCGATATCCGGGAAACGTTCCTTCTGTATTCTTGTGACATATAATACATCGACGTCATCAATAATGCTTTCGATATTGTCTACTTCTTCATATTCAATGTTTGTTTTATTCAAATCGATTAAGATTTCCTGAGGCATTTTTAGTTCTTTTGGAGATACTAAATAGATTTTCACATTATTGAATAAGCTTAAAGCATTTGATAGGGAATGAACTGTACGGCCGAATTTAAGGTCTCCGATTAAAGCGATTTTTAGATTATCAATTGATCCTATTTCATTTTTTATTGTGTATAAGTCGAGCAGTGTCTGTGTTGGGTGTTGGCCTGCACCGTCACCGGCATTAATTACAGGAACATCTACAATGCCGGATATGAATTTTGACACGCCTTCGAGTTCGTGTCTTATTACCAGGGCATCACAGTAGCCTTCAAACATTTTTGCAGTATCGGCAATGCTTTCTCCTTTAGAAACAGAGCTTGATCCGCTGTTTTCAAATCCGATACCGTCTCCGCCCAAACGTTTAATGGCTGTTTCAAAAGACAGTTTTGTCCTTGTTGAAGGTTCAAAAAACATTAATCCTAGAATTTTTCCTTTTAATTCTTCACAGGTTTCTTTTGATTTTGCGATGTTTTCTAATTTTGATGCTTCGTTTAAGATATATTCAATATCTTCCCTTTCAAAGTCTTTTATTGAAATTATGTTTTTTAATCTAAAAATGCTAATCAACCCTCTTTTTTTGTGAAATAGATAAATTTCATATGATTCTTTCAATCGGTACAACCAGTATGTCTTTTGCACCCGCATTTCTTAAGTCGTTTACAAGTTCAAATACCTGCTTTTCATCAACTACCGCCTGCACGGCAACGGTCTTTTCATCAGACAGTACTTCTGATATTGTTAAACCACCCATTGACGGCATCACTTTTTTGACTTTCTCCAAATCGACGTTTTTCACATTCATCATTATCAGTTTTTTCCTGTCGGCATCAAGAACCCCTTTGATGCTTGTGCTGACAGCTTCAATCAATTCTTTTTTGTTAACCAAACTTTCTTTGTTTGCAATGAGCTTTATTGTACTTTCAAGAATGGTGTCGATGATTTCAAGATGATTCATTTTCAATGTTGTTCCTGTGCTTGTCAAGTCAGTAATCAAGTTTGCCAGGCCTATGAAAGGAGCGGCTTCTGTTGATCCGCTTAACTTGACAATCTTCAGGTTCAACCCTTTTTCGTCAAAGTATTTTTTAGTTAAGACAGGAAATTCAGTAGCTACTTTCATGTCTTCTGTAATGTCATCGATTGAATTGATGTTGGACTCTTCAGGTGCTGCAAGTACCAATTTTGTCTGTCCAAACCTCAAGTCAAGAAGTTCGCAAACGTCAGATTCGCTTTCATTAATTAGGTCAACGCCTGTAATTCCCATGTCTGCAACTCCATCATTGACAAATTCAGGAATGTCTGATGCTCTTGCAAACATGACTTCTATATCATCGTTAAATGTCTTTGAAATTAGTTTTCTGTTGTTTTTGTCAATTAAACCTAATCCTGCTTTTTCTAATATGTTAATTGAAGGTTCACTTATTCTACCTTTTGATGGAACGGCAATTTTTATTTTCATCATATCTTCTCAAATTTCTTTTCTTATATTATATTGTTAATCATGTTATTAAATACTTTTTAAATCAGTTAATAATTTTTATTACTTTAGTTTATTTATTATATTAATTTATTTAAACTTAATTTTGAAAATAAGTAATTTTTTCAAAATATTTAAATATTAGGTTATCTTAAATTCTATTAACTTATAATTTACTTTTATAATTATAAGTTTTTGATTGAATATAGTGAGGTGAAAAATATGGCAATTCCTAAAGCTCCTATTGCAAGAATCATTAAAGAATCCGGTGCTGAAAGAGTTAGCGAAGATGCAAAAGCTGAATTAGCAGCATACTTAGAAGAAGTTGCTCGTGATGTAGCTAAAGAAGCAAACAATGTTGCTAAAATTGCAAAACGTAAAACTGTTAAAGCAGACGATATTAAATTAGCTATCAAAAACTTATAAATAGTTTTTTAGCTTTCTTTTTTTTTATTTTTTTTCAGGTGTTATTATGAGTGATAATACAATTTTAATTAAAAACGCATTAATTTTAAGTCCAAACGAAAATTTTGAAGGAAAAAAATCACTTTTAATCAAAGATGATATAATCTCTGAAATTTCAGATGAAATCGATGAAGGAAATGCAGATAAAATTATTGATGCTGATGGAAAAATACTGCTTCCAGGATTTGTAAATACTCATACTCATTTATCAATGACTTTATTTAGAGGATTAGCGGACGATTTAAGTTTGGATAGTTGGTTGAATGATCATATATGGCCAATGGAAGCTAATCTCAATGGCGATTATTGTTATATTGGTGCCCTTTTAGGTGCTGTTGAACTTATTAAATCAGGTACAACAACTTTCAGCGACATGTATTTTTACATGGAAGATGTTGCCCGTGCAGTTGATGAGGCTGGAATCAGGGCAGTCTTATCATATGGAATGATTGATTTTGGCGATGAAGTAAAAAGAGAAAATGAAATCAGGGAAAACCTAACATTATTTAAAAACTGCAATGGAATGGCCGATGGAAGAATCAAGGTGTTTTTCGGACCGCATTCTCCTTACACAGCTTCAGAAGAATTATTAGTCAAAGTACGTGAATTGGCCGATGAGTACAATATGGGCATTCATATTCATGTTTCTGAAACCCAAAAGGAAATCAACGATAAGTTGGAGGAAATGGGCTTAAGGCCATTTGAATATTTGGATAAAATCGGTCTTTTAGGTCCTGATGTGGTTGCTGCACATTGCGTATGGCTAAGCGACAATGAAATTGAAATCATAAAAAGGAACAATGTTAAAGTTTCCCATAATCCATGTAGTAATATGAAATTGGCTTCAGGAATCGCTCCAATTTCAAAATTGATTGAGAATGACATTTGTGTTTCAATCGGAACTGATGGAGCATCTTCAAACAACAATTTGGATTTGATTGAAGAGTTAAAGACAGCAAGCTTGCTTCAAAAGGTCTCCACTCTTGATCCTAAAGTTTTAAATTCAGACGAATCAATAGCTATGGGTACCATTAATGGTGCAGAAGCTTTGGGTCTTGAAAATGAAATAGGTTCCATTGAAGTTGGCAAAAAAGCAGATATTATCTTAATCGATACCAATTCAGCGAACATGGTTCCCGACAGCTCTTCTTTAAGTTCCAATATCATTTACTCTGCAAATGGCTCTAATGTAGATACTACCATCTGCAATGGTAAGATATTAATGGAAAATAAGAAATTAACTGTCTTGGATGAGGAAGAAATTTATAATAAAGCTAGACAAGCAATCAAAGAATTGAAAGAAGCTATCTAGCTTCAAATTCTATTTTATTTTTATTGATAACAATACTCTTTTTCCATTCATCCAATGTTTCAGGAAAATCAGATCTGAAATGGGCTCCTCTGCTTTCCCTACGCAATATTGCTGATTTTACTGTTAGTATGCAGATTTCAACCATATTTGTTACTTCCAGAGCTGTTACCAAATCAGCGTTATATTGTTTTGTGTCATTGACATCAAGATTTTCCAGTTCATCCTTCATTTTAAGAAGTTCTTTTAGGGCTTCGTTCAATGTTTTTTCTTCCCTTACGATAGCTACTTTTTCCCACATTAATTTTTTGATGTTGTTTTTAAATTTCTGTGGTTTTATTGAGCCTTTTTTGATTAGGTTTTCAATTCTTGAAGCTTCTTCATTGACTTGATCGTCATTTGTTTTAAGTTCACTTTCTTTGGCGGCTTTTACAGCACTTTCACCAGCGATTTTTCCAAATACCTGAGTATCTGCAAGGGCATTTCCTCCCAAACGATTGGCTCCATGGACTCCTCCGCAGACTTCCCCCGCACCAAAGAGGTTTTTAAGTGAAGTTGATGCATCGGTATTGATTTTCAGACCACCCATAAAGTGGTGTGCTGTAGGCGCTACTTCTATTGGGCCATGTTTTATGTCTACACCTACGTTTTCGAATTGCAAGACCATGGTTTCAAGCTTTTCGTCAATATAATCATCATCCAAATGTGAAATGTCAAGATACACTCCGCCCTGTTCGGTTCCTTTTCCTTCAATTATTTCTTGGTAAATTGAACGGGCAACAACATCACGTGTAGCCAATTCCATTTTTTCAGGAGCATATTTGCTCATGAATCTTTCACCGTCTTTGTTTATGAGTTTTCCTCCTTCTGCTCTTACTGCTTCAGTTACCAAAACTCCTTTTTTGGATTCGGGCGCCACCATTCCTGTTGGGTGGAATTGGATTTGTTCCATATCGACAAGATTTGCTCCGGCTCTGTATGCTATTGCAAAGCCGTCTCCATTTTTCTGGAAGGTGTTGGATGTTACAGGGTATAATTGTCCAGCTCCTCCACTGGCTAAAATAACTGATTTTGCCTTGAAGTAGATTAGGCTTGAATCCTTTAGGTTCAGGCCGGTTGCACCGATAACCTGGTCATCATCTGTCACTAAAGATGTAATCATAACTTCTTCGATGCATTCAATATCCCTTTTGATTATTTCTTCCTTAAGGGCATTCAACAATTCTGCACCGGTCCTATCTCCCTGATAACAGGTTCTTCTATAGGTTTGTCCACCAAAAGGCCTTTGGTCTATTTGTCCTGATTCCTGACGGTCAAATAAAGCTCCGAAGTTTTCCAAGTCAATTAGTCTTTTCGGTGATTCATTGACAAGTATTTCCACAAGCCTTTTGTCGTTGAGATAGCTTCCCCCTTTCAATGTATCGTTGAAATGAGCTTCAATTGAGTCATCCTTATCCACGGTTTTAAACACGGCATTGTATCCTCCTTCCGCCATTCCAGTACAGCCGGACCTAAATGAAAGACCTTTGGATACAATTATTGCTTTTAAACCAGCATCGTCAACTTCTATTGCCGCTCTTGAACCTGCACCTCCAGATCCAATTATTAATACATCTGTCGAGATAGTTTTTATTTCCATTTCAATTACCCTGTAAATGTTTATCAGTAATACTTTTATTCTTTTATTGTTAAATAAATTTCTTTAAATCTGAAATGTTTATTAATTAAAAAATATTAATTAATAGTTATGAATAATATTAAAAGATAAATTTAATATTTTAATTCATTCATGGTTAATTTTAACATTTTGATTGTTATAGAGGTATTTCATGAAAGTTGATGGTGAAGTAACAACCGGTTTGGGAAAAGCAGCATATTTTTTGTCACAGGAGTTCTACACTAAAGAATTTGAGAAAAATTTAGGTTTTATTCCTTATCCTGGAACTTTAAATGTCATCGTTAGCGATGAATATTTGGATGAAATAAATGAGATTAAGTGTAATTGTGAGAATTTGATTAAGCCAGACGAAGGATTTGGGGCTGTTAGATATATTGAGGCTAAATTGAACGATGTTATTGTTGGTGCAATTGTTTTTCCTGCCAAAACAACTCATGACGAAAATTATTTGGAATTTATTGCCGAGTGCAAATTGAGAGATGAATTGGATTTAAAGGATGGAGATATTGTTTCTCTTGAGTTTTAAGTGTTTTTTTGTTTTTCTCTTAATTTTTTAATATCATCAGGTGCTAATCCTGTTTCTTTTATTATTTCTTTGTCATCTTCTCCTTTTTTCATCATGTATAATGCCATTTTTTCAGATGTTTCTTTAATTCCTTCTTTAATTCCTTCTTTTATTCCTTCTTCTTTTCTTCTTTGTCCATAATCATATACTGCACTCATTTTTCCACCTAATGCATCACATAATATTGTTTTGTGTTCACTGTCTTCTAAAAATTTATCAGTTATAGGTAAGCTATACTTTTAACTAGATTATTTACCTTATAATTATCTAAATTAATTGATAATATTAAGTTCACAGATTTTTCTATCTGTTCTTCCTGTGTATTTTTACTACTCATTACAGGAACTAATGAGAGATCTATTAGTTCTTCATCTAATTCAATTATTATATCTGCAATTAATATTGCAACATCGATATAAAGTATTTCAGTTGGATTTAATTTTTTCTTTTTTGATTTAATATTTAATCGCTTTAAAAATACATCAACTTCTTCTTCAGATACATCTTTAAAGATAATATCTTCTTGTTTTTCACTCATCATATCATATTTATAATAAATATTCTTATTTTATTCATTATCCTATTTAAATTACTTAGTTTTTTTAAATAACAATTTTATAACGTTAAATCAATTTTTTAAGATAGTAACAATTTTTTTAAACGATATTAGGTATTATCAGTTCAATTTTTCAATCAATAAAAATACCATAAAGTATTTTATACATGATTGATAAAATGATTAAATACGTTCTCAGGGCGGAGTGAAATTCTCCACCGGTGGTGATTTTTAATATAAGTCCACGAGCATGGGAAGTGTTGATTTGGTGAGATTCCAAAACCGACGGTGATAGTCCGGATGGAAGAGAATAAGAAGTTATTTTTAGCCCTGGTTCTAGTACTATAAGGAGATGTTACTATGAATCAAGAAACAAATGTAGATATGGCTCTAGAAGCTATTAGAAACGGTGAGTTCGTACTTGTTTTTGATGATGATGATAGGGAGGGTGAAGTTGATATGATTATCGCTTCTGAATTTGTAACTCCTAAATCAATCGCAACTATGAGAAACGATGCTGGTGGTTTAATTTGTAATTGTTTACATGCTGATTTTTGTGAAGCTATTCATTTGCCATTCATGGTGGATATTATGAAAGCAGCTACTGAAAAATACCCTGAATTAGCTAAATTGGCACCAACTGACATTCCATACGATGAAAGGTCATCATTTTCAATTTGGACTAATCACAGAAAATCATTCACCGGCGTTACAGACCATGACAGAGCAATGACCATTAGTGAAATGGCCATCATGATGAAAGAAGAAAGATTTGATGAATTTGGTGCTACTTTCAGATCACCAGGTCATGTATGCCTTTTAAGAGGTGCAGACGGCTTGGTTAAAAATAGAAGAGGACACACAGAAATCGGTCTTGCATTATGTGAAATGGCTGGTGTCACTCCTGTTTGTGTAGTTTGTGAAATGATGGATGGTGAAACCGGACAGGCTACAAGCGTTGCTGATGCACGTAAATATGCAGAAGAAAACGGATTGGTCTTGCTTAAAGGCGAAGACATAATTAATAGATATTTAGAAGAATAATAAGGCTAATTATACATATTAGCATTATTAAACTTTTTATCATTTATGTAATCTACAATGAATTGTGTTATTTGTCGTATTTTGTATGAGTTATAAATGCTGAATGAAACATATTTTCCGTCATGCATTTTTATCTCTAAACCATCTTTCACTTCATTTGATTTGTTTATTAGAGCTATTTTATCCCATACAATTCTTAAATGTTTACTTTTTAATGCGTTTTCGATGTAAATTCCATCATCTTTAATTTTAACGATTTTTACCACTCTACGATTTTTGTCAGATGCAATTTGAATATCTCCATTTTCATCGAAAACATAATCGGGAATTAGACAATTTGCTTTCCATCCCTGTTTCATTTTTTTTAGTACATGTGCCCTATCCTTTTTTGTAAGTTTAACACCCGGTTCAGGGCTTAAATTAAGTGCCATTATATCACCTTGCTTTTGATTTCTTCAAATGAGTAGATTTTTTCGAATTCAACTTCACGAGCCATATCTATTATTTCATCAATGTTTAGGTTGTTTTCAATCAGATCCATTGCATGGCTTGTAAACAGTTCGTATCTTATTTCGACTTCAGGAATGAATCCTCTCATATCGGCTGATTTTAGCTTAGGAAGCTTTAACACTTTCTTAACGTTTGTGTTGTTTTTGATGTATGGAACTACATTATCGAATATATTTTCATTGTATACCTTATTCAGCAGGATGGCTTCTACAGACACTCCGAATTTTTCAAGCATATTCGCATGGGAAACGAGGTCAATTGCTGCGGATTCTATTCCGCCTTTGTTAACGCCTGACGCCAATATCATCGGAATATTTGATGACATAGCTATTTCTGCTGCTGAAAACGGAACCTTCTCATTTAAAAGGCCGGTAAATACGCTCATGACCCCTTCAATCAGAACGATATCATAGTCTGAAGAGTTGAGTGTCTTTATTGTAGATTCGATGTCAGCCCATCCCAGATGTCCAATCTTTATTGATGCGAAATCTTCCATTTTTCCTTTTGTCAAGTATAATCCCGGTATAATATCACGGACATCAGGACCCACTTTTAAAAGGGCCACCTTATATCCTCTTTTTCTTATTGCCCCTGCAAGTCCTGTCATGATGAATGTTTTACCGGAATCTGATCCGTTGCTTCCAATCATCAGATATTTTGGTTTTTTTGGTTTATTTTCTAATTGAGGTACCTTTATGTTATTGTTGATTCCGACTTCGCTCTGCAGATATTTTTTGACTTCGATATTTTTATTGTAGATTTCATCAATATTTTCAGCGTCTATTTGTTCTAATAGATTATTTACAAGAATCGGGTTTTCGTCAAGGATTCCATGAATCATCGTACCGATGACATTGCCGTCATCATTGCATGCACCGGAAAAGATGTTATATTCGGCTTCTTTGTTGACATCACCGTAATTCATTCTTTGGACTTGTGAATAGAATAGTGGTTTTGCATCTCCTTCCACCTTACCATATGTGTGGGTATGGAAACCGTCGACATCTTCTGTCTGGTTTTTGACTAAAAAGGAATTGTCAAAGACTTTTGCTTTTACTCTATCGCTTGTAATCAATGGTGAGAAATTAACGTCAATTATCCCAAGACCGTCCTTTACAATTGGCACAGGTGATTTTCTTCCGATGTCTATCTGGTTTGACAATAGCTGAAAGCCGGCACATATTCCAATAATAGGCTTTCCATCCCCAGCCATTTTTTTGATTTCTTTGTTTAAATCCATGTTAATGTCATTTGACTCAATCAAGGTTCCGCCAGGAATAATCAAGGCATCTAATTGGTCACTAGCTTTCAATCCATCAACAAGTCCATTTTCTTTAACGATGTCTGTCGGCAAATTTCCGAAATCCTCAAATCCCGGAACAGCACCGCTGACATATGCAAGTCCAATTCTTGTCATAAAAATAACCTCTTGATATTCTATTGTATTTTAATTATTATTAAATTTTAGAGGTGTATTTCAAGTGTAAAAAAGTTTGTAAAAAAAAGAGTTTATTGAGTGTTTTCGAAAACACTCATAGCTTTAACAATTTTTAAGTCATCCAATGGTTTAGCCTGTAATTGTAGTCCTACAGGAATGCCATCAACTTCACCTGCTGGAATGCTTGCTGCTGGAATTCCGGCAAGGTTAGCTATTACGGTCAATATATCGTAAGCATACATTTCCATTGGTTCTAATTCAGCACCAATTTCGTGAGGAAGTTTAGGCACGGTTGGTCCTACAATCAAATCCACATTTTCAAGCATGGAAGTGATTTCAGCTCTGATAACTGATCTTGCTTTCAATGCTTGTTTGTAGTATTTACCACTAAATTCAGCTTCTGCAATGTGGGAACCTATTTTGATTCTTCTAAGCACTTCCTCTCCACACACTTCTTCAATTCTGTATCCGTAGTCTCTTCCATCATATTTTCTGGTTGCAGAGAAGAATTCTACATAGTTAATCAGGTAGTATGTAGGTAAACATAAGTCGATATAATCGAAGCTTACTTCAACAAGTTCAGCTCCGGCATCCACCAGCTTGCTGATAGCTTTGTTGACTGTCTTGTTGATTTCTTCATCAGTAACATCGATGAACTCTTTACATACAGCTATTTTCATACCTTCTAAGGATGTTTCATCTAATACTTCAGTAAAGTCAGGCTTATCCCAGTCTAAGGTAGTGCATTCGGTTTCATCATAATTTGCAATTGTGTTTAATGCAAGTGCAATTCCACTCACATCATTTGCAAGCGGTCCGATTTGGTCTAGACTCATTGATAAGTCAAGAAGTCCTTGTCTTGAAACGGCACCGTATGTTGGTTTGAAACCTACTACGCCACAATGTGAAGCAGGGTTTCTGATGGATCCTCCGGTATCTGATCCGATTGCAATGTCACACATTTCAGCTGCGATTGCTGCTGCACATCCTCCACTGGATCCTCCAGGAATTCTTCCCATAGCTGCAGGGTTTTGGGTAGGTCCGTAGTATGAAGTTTCAGTTGAACTTCCTGCTGCAAACTCATCCATATTCAAAATACCGATGATTATTCCATCTTCAGCCAATATTTCATTAACAACGGTTGCATTGTAGCTTCCTATATAATCTTCTAATGTTTTTGAAGCTGCAGAAATTATTAAGTCTTCAACATTAATGTTTGCTTTAATACCAAATACCAATCCAGCCAAAGCGCCAACATCTTCACCATTAGCTATTTTTTCGTCAATAGCTTCTGCTTGTTTTAATGCATTTTCATAGTTCAATTCAATAAATGCATTAATGCTTTCGTTATTTTCATCAATAACTTTAATGAAGCTTTCCACGTTTTCTTTAGCTGTCATTTCTCCACTTTTAATGGAGTTTAACTTTTCAATAACGTTCATTAAAACACCTAAAATAATCGTAAATTATAATATTATTATTTTATTTTTCCATGCTTATATAGTTGTTTTTTTTCTTGAATTCTTTAACTTTCCTTTTCAAGATGAATTTTTAAACAAGTATTAATAAATAAAGTTCAAAATATATATATATAGTTTAAATTGTTTTGAGGGTAACATGCTGAAAGAATTGTTTGATAATAAAAAATTCATTTTTATATTCACATTCATTGTTGAATTTATTTTTTATTATATTTTTGAATTTATAGAGATTGGAGGAAGCTATATAATTCCGGATATTGGCCTTGCTCCCATATTTGGTTTGATGTTTGGCCCGGCAGGTGCATTGGGTCAGGCCTGTGCCAGCTTTACATGGCAGCTTTATGAAGGCTACAACATATTTTGCGCCGGATCTGATTTTTTCATCATGTTTTTTATTTCAATATTCACATATAAGCTATGGTATTCTACATTTAAAAGGGATGAGATAACTTCCCCTAGATTTGATTCATTGTATAATCTTTTAAAATTCGTAATCATAATTCTTGTTTCATCAGTTGTTTATTGGGCCTTTATTAATATTTTCCTTGAAGTATACAGTCCATTTTATGTTATTTATCCTTTAACAACTCCTTTGTCTGTACTTTCATATATTTTAGACATGTTTAACTTCTCACTGATATATGGTTTATTGCTTATCAGCGTTTTTAATATTTTGGAAATACCTTTGAAAACCCCTAAAAAATGGTTTAGTTTTATTGATATTGATTATAGCTATTTTACACCGATTTTCGTTATCATGCTCATATATGCACTTCTCACAGCAAACTCATTGGATAATGACATGTTTGACATGATTTTTTTTATAATAACTATTGTCGCGGCACTATTGTTCTGCCTAAATAAATTGGATTCCAGCATTATTAAGGATAAAATAGTTAATTATTCAATTGTTGAGGAAATCATTTTAATTTTCTTGTTTATATTGGCAATTACTTTCTTTGCACTCTTTGATGACTTAAGTATTTTTACATACGCTTTTTTAAAAGATTTTAATACCGGCTATTTGATAATGATTACACTTTTTTATGGTATTATCCTGTTCATAGTTGTATCAGCCATTCATCTTTATTTTGTTGAAGATAATATTACCAATCCCCTTTATGGATTAATTGATGCCATAAGAAGATATGGTAAGGAAGATCAGGAAGACATTGAAGTAAAATTTAAATCTAAGTTTAATAAGCAGTTAAATGGTACTGATGACATGTCAATGCTTGTCAAATCATTTGTTTCTCTAAATCAGAATATCGAATCTAATTTATATCAAATTGAAAAAACCACAGCTGAAAAGGAAAAGATAGAAACTGAATTTAAAATTGCCAGCAATATTCAGTCAAACATGCTTAAAACCAATTTTGATGAATTTTCTGAAGGCCAACAGTTTGAGATTTATGGATTTATGAATCCTGCAAGGGAAGTTGGCGGAGATTTTTATGACTTTTTCAGAATAGACGATGATAATATTGCATTCCTCATCGGCGATGTAAGTGGGAAAGGAGTTCCTGCAACATTGTTCATGGTTAAAACAATGTATTTAATCAGAAATCATTCCAAATTTAGTTTCAAGCCTAATGAACTTTATGAGAATGTTAATAATTCAATTTCTCAAAGGAATAAGGGAGATCTGTTTGTTACTTCATTGTTTGGAAAATTGAACTTAAGAGATGGAAAATTAACTTTTGTTAATGCAGGGCATAATCAGCCTTTAGTTAGAAGAAACAGTTCTGGGGATGATTTTGATTATTTCGATGTTGAACCGAATTTTGTTTTAGGTATAATGGAAGAAATGCCTTATGAGGAACAGGAATTAGAGTTGAATCCTGGAGATATTGTATTTTTATATACTGATGGAATTACAGAAGCTAACAATGATTATCAGGGATTTTATGGTGAAGACAGATTAAAAGAAACCATAAACAAATATAAGGATGAGAGTTTGGAAACCATTGTTGAAAAAATTAAATCAGACATATATGATTTTTGCAATAGCGAAGAGCAGTTTGATGACATGACCATGCTGATAATAAAATATGGCGGTGAGAATAATGGTTAATATTAGAGAGCTTTTTAAATCAAGGAAATTCATTTTCTTATTCTCAATGCTTTTGGGTTTGGTTTCCATAGTTATTTCTAATACATTTACTTATTTACCGGATAATCAAATAGGATTCCTTATTTTTCCTATTTTAGGTTTATTATGGGGGCCTTTTGCAATTTTAGGGTTTGTTTTAGTGGAATTTATATATCTGATAATACTCCATCCTAAAAACATTGCAATTGCTATAAGCGTCGTTATAATATTGTTTATAAGTAATTTTGCAATATGGAAATTATGGTATTCTGTGATGAATAGGTATGGATACGAAATTCCGAGCTTAAATAGCTTATACAATCTGATTAAGTTATTTATTTTATTTTTCATGTATCCGCTAATATTCAATGTCTTATTTTATTCACTTACTAGTATAGGATTTAAACCTCATTTTGATTGGACATTATTCTTTGCAACAGTATTCAAATATTGTTTAGGGTTATTTGTAATAGACGTTGTAAATAACTTTAAAATACCAATTTACACTCCTAAAAGGCAATTTAAACAGATTTTACCTGAGAAAGGATTTCATGTTATATTGATATTGATTGTTGTTGTAGGATTAGTTTATTATTTAACATCATTCAATCAGGTTTTAATATTAATCATATTATTAACAGTCGTTTATTTATTAAAGCCTTATAAAGAAGATGTTTTTAAAATAAAGGATTGTATAGATGTCAGCTTATTTGGTAAAGTTACCATATCAATATTTTTTGTCATGGCACTGATATTGATTTTTACAACTTTGCCTTTTAACATATTTTTCTATTCTAATTTGGAATATGTGCTTATAGGACTTCTTGATAATTCACTGCTCATGTTCTTGCTATTGTCAGTTCCAGTTTTAATTTATATGTATTTTATAGAGAAAAAAGTAACTAATCCTATTAATAAGTTGTCTGAAACATTATCTAAAGGAATTCATAATTATGACGATTACATTGAACATAAAAATGCTTTAGAGTCAATCAAATTAAAAAACGAAATTAAAACCTTGGTCGATACCTTGCTTGACATGGAGAAAAATCTTTTGGTATACGGTGAAAATCTGGTTCAGGTCACTTCTGAAAAGGAGAGATTTGAAACAGAGCTTAAATTAGCTCATGATATACAAAATTCAATGATTCCAACTGACTTTGAGGAATTTTGCAAGGACTTTAATGATAGTTCAGATCGTGAAAATAACCATGATTTTGAAGTTTGGGGTCTTATGAAACCTGCCCGGGAGATCGGAGGAGATTTTTACGATTATTTCAAAATCGACGAAGATAATGTTGGATTTGTAATTGGGGATGTCAGCGGAAAAGGAGTTACAGCCGCGCTTGTAATGGTTGAAGCAATGACACTGATTCAAAATTATATAATACAGCACGATGACCTGTCCGATGTATTTTATGAGGTGAATAACCAGCTTTCCGAGGGCAATGTTGAAAATATTTTTGTAACTTGCTGGCTTGGAAAAATTAATCTGAAAACCGGCCAGTTATCATTTGTTAATGCCGGACACAATAAGCCTCTTATTAGAATGAATAACAATGATTTCGAATATTTGGAGACTTCTCCGGAATTGGTATTGGGAATCATGGAAGATATGCCTTATGAAACCCATACAATTCAGTTAAATAAGGCAGATGCAGTATTTTTATATACTGATGGTGTAACTGAAGCCAATGATGATTATAATGGTTTTTATGGTGAAGAAAGGTTACAAAATGTCTTGAATAAGCATAAAGATGATGATTTGAGCGTTGTTATAGGTTCTATAGAAAAAGACATATCTGAATTCTGCAATCATGGAGAAATATTTGACGATACTACAATGATTATAGTCAGGATAAAATGAAACGGGGGAATATAATATGAAAAAGGCAGTTGTATTTGACAATTCAGGGACATTAATAGAAAGATTCAGGGTTGTTAAGGATGTTTTGAACGGCAATATATTCACGGATATAAACTCTCTTGATTTAATTGATGCGGCCGACTCTTTAGCGTTAGTTGTTCTTCAGTTTAATACAAATAAACTTTTGGAATTGGATTCCGATACCTTGATTTCTGATGTAATCAAAGAGTATAACATTGATTTTGACATCAGCTTTTCAACCCGCCCGGTTTCCAAAGCCGATGTTAAGGATATCATCACTGAAGAAAAGCACACAAAGGTTTCAGACATTACTGATGGCTTCGATATTTTAAGGGAAAAAATCCCGCACATGGAATTATGCAACGGATCTGCATTGATAATCGATATGGATTTGGGTGTTGTTGCCTACACCATCACATCAGCAGGCAAGTTCTTCCCTAAGGTTTTTGAAACGGTTGAAACTCTTAAATCACGTGGAATTGAAATATTCATTGCATCAGGAGATAGAAAAGGAGCTATTAATAGATTGGCTAACATGCTTGATGTACCGGAAGACAATGCTTACGGAACAGTTTCAACTAGAGGAAAATGCGAAGTGGTATCCATCCTAAAGGACGGCGGATATAAGGTAATGATGGTTGGAGATGGACTCAATGATATTTTGGCGTTTAAGAAAGCGGATGTCAGTGTTTTAACCATCGAACAGCAGGAGGAAGTATCTCCTAAGATGATGGATAAGACAGACTACATTATAGAAGACATTTTTGAAGTAACTCAAATCGATTTCTAGTCTAAACTTTCAATTACTTCTTTGCTTTTCAATATATTGTCAAAATTGTTCAGCTCTATTATTGCGGTATCGATCTTTTTGAGGAGATTCAAATCCAATGTACCCTCGCCCAGTGTGATATGCTGGTCTTTGACACCATCGTTATCGTTTAAATGGCAATAGCTGATGTTTTTTAATGAAAGCATTTCTTCCAGATTGCCGCATGTGTTTCCATGACCGGTATCAATTGTTAGGCTGCATCCTGTCGCTTCCTGTATCATTTCTATTTCTTCAACGGTATTTCCTAAAAATTTCCCGCGCACCGGCATGTTTTCAACTGAAATTTCAACATTGGTGTTGTCGATTATTTTCCCAACGCTCTCAATTGTATATTCTAATGCCCATTTTCTAAGGCGGGGTTCGTTTCTTCCGATGATTCCGGGGTGCACTGTTATAGTATTTGCATTTATTGTTTCGGCATATTGGCCGCAGTGTATCATCTGGCGAACGCTTTCTTCACGTATACCCTTGTTCAAGCTTGCTATATTGATGTCTACAGTTGCAGCATGAATTCTCATGTCAAGGCCGCAGTCTTTATATTCCATGTTTTTCTTCTCGAAAAAAGGCCCTTCCCCAAGGATTTCAATGATTTCAAAGCCATGTTTTTTAGCTAAATTTATGATGTCATTGTTAGGTTGCATGAATAAAGCCAGTGTTGTAAAACCTAATTTCATAAAAATATATATTAGTTTCAATAATTATAAAATTTAATATAATCGGGAAGTAATACAATGGCAAAAGATATTGAAATTCTAAAAAATGAAAATATGAATATAGCTGATAAGATTTATATTTTTGATACAACATTAAGGGATGGTGAACAGACTCCTGGTGTAGCTTTAACGGTTGATGAAAAAATTCAGATAGCCAGAAAGCTTAATAATTTGGGAGTTGATAAGATTGAAGTTGGTTTTCCGGCTTCTTCTAAAGGAGAATTGGAATCTGCAAAGAAAATCAGAGCAGAAGATTTAGATTCAACACTAGTTGGTTTGTCTCGCTCATTAAGTAGTGATATTGATGCAGTCCTTGATGCTGATTTAGGATATATTCATACATTTATAGGTACTTCCCCATTGCATCGTGATTATAAGCTTAAGAAATCCAAAGAAGAGATTATACAATCAGCTGTAGAATCTGTTGAATATGCAAAAGATCATGGATTGACTGTTGAGTTTTCAGCTGAAGATGCAACAAGAACAGAAAAGGATTATCTGTTTGAAGTATTCAGCGAGGTTGTTGATGCAGGGGCTGATTTTTTAGATGTTCCGGATACTGTTGGTGTTTTAACACCTATTTTCACACATGAATTAATCACTGATATCAAGAATAATTTCAAAACCCCAATCAGTGTTCATTTCCACAACGATTTTGGTTTGGCAACTGCAAATACTTTAACAGCCATTGAATGCGGTGCCGATCAGGCTCATGTTACTGTTAATGGTTTAGGTGAAAGGACAGGCAATTGTTCACTTGAAGAAATAGTGATGACTCTCAAATCTGTATATGGGGTGGATTTGGGCATAGATACCACAAGATTATATAGTTTATCTCAGTTGGTCGGTCGTTTGACTGGGGTAAAAATGCCTGTCAATAAGCCGATTGTCGGTGATAATGCATTTGCCCACGAATCCGGCATTCATGTACATGGAATTTTGAATAATTCATTCACCTATGAGCCGATGTCTCCTGAAATGGTCGGTCATTCAAGACGCATCGTTTTAGGAAAACATACGGGAGCCAACGCTTTGAAGTCCAAGCTTAAAGAATATCATATTGAGTTGGATGAAGAGCAGTTCTGTAAGGTTTTTGATGAAATCAAATCTTTGGGTGACAGTGGAAGATGCGTAACCGATGATGATTTGATAGCTATTGCAATCACCGAACTTTCTTCCGCCCGTGAAACTCCAATCGTCATTAAGGGTTTAAGCATTTCCATGGGTGCTAATGTTTCACCTACAGCTACCGTCAAGCTTGAAATAGATGGTGTGGAAAAGGAAACTGCAAGTACTGGTGTAGGTCCTATTGACGCTTCCCTAACTGCTATTCGTGAATTGATTCAGGATACAATGGAAATTGAACTTGAAGAATACAATTTGGCAGCTATCAACGGTGGTACTGATGCGTTAGCCGAAGTGTTTGTGATTACATCCGACCCTGACGGCAACCAATCAACCGGCCGTTCCACCAATCAGGATATTGTGATGGCTAGTATATTGGCAATTTTGGATTCTATCAATAAATTGTTATTAATTAAAAGGTCCATTTAATTAATTTTTTAATTTTTTTTTTAATTTTTCTATACTTTTTTTATACTTTTTTTATAAATTCTTGTTATAAATTGTATTTGTTTAAAAAAATTTTTTTAGTTAGTATTTAAATTGTATAATATTTATAAATTTTTTATGTATTGTTTAGTTTTTATCAAAATAATATGTAAAATTTTATATACAGTAATCACTAATATTAATATGGTGAATTAAATATGGAGAATAATACAATTTTTGTTGGTAGTAAACCTGTTATGAATTATGTTTTAGCAGTTGTCACTCAATTCAATGAAGGATCTAATAGTGTTGTTCTTCGTGCAAGGGGAAAAGCTATTAGTCGTGCAGTTGACGCCGCTGAAATTGTCAGAAATAGGTTTGTACCTGATTCCGATGTTACAGATATTCAAATTTCAACTGAAGAAATTGAAAACTATAACAACGAAAAAACAAATGTGTCTATTATAGAAATTTTAATTGAAAAGAGTGAATAATCTCTCTTTTTAATCAAATTTCTTTAGGAAATTTTTCTCAAAAAGATATTTTGAGAGTTTTATGTTTGAAGTTCCCTTTCCATGGGCTTCTACTTTACCTTTTTTTATTGCCTTTAGAACGCTGTCAATATCCTTTTCACATTCGATTTTGCTATAGCAGTCGCCTACAAATTTCCAATAATGTGAATCACTTGCACCCAATCCAGGAATATTTTCCTTGTTTGATAATTTTTTTGCCTTATTATTGCAATATCCTACAATGAATCTTGCATTTTTTATTTCAATTGCATCAATTTTCAAATCCTTATAGTCACTTTTGCATAAAAGTCCGTGCCTGTAAAAGCAGTAGGGGTGAGGTATTATTGCAAGACCCCCTAAATCATGAATTCTATCAATTGTATCTTGCGGTGATAAGTCTCTAGGTACATTTTCCTCACAGCCAAAACCAAGAATATGGCCATTACATGAAGAAATTTCAATAGATGGTATTGCAAGTATATCTGTATTCCTAGTTTTTTGTAAAACTTCGGCTGTTCCATCAACAGTATTGTGATCGCTTATTGCAATAACATCTAAATTTTCATTTTTCGCAACCTTCAAAATATCATCGATTTTTGAATTGGAGTCTGGTGAATATTCGCTGTGAATATGAGAGTCCATTTTCAGCATCATAACTATCCCAGTATTGTTTTTATTAAACCGATTGTTCCGGTCATCATGACATCCCCTCCCGGAGCTGCATGGTGCCAATCGAGATTTGTCTTTTCAATCAGCTCTCTTTTTGGTCCGCTGACTATCACTTTTTCTATTTCTGATATTGGGTTTAGAACATGTGCGCCATGGCCGAAGTCTTCATGGACTTCCTCATGGGTAATTTCACCGGATGCCAGCCTTTTGATGTATCTTTCAAGTGATTCACCTGTCAGGCTTGAAGTGTGATGTTCAAAGACTCCCTGAATTTTCCCGTTTTCAATTGATGCTGCTGTGGTATGGCCGTTTCCAATATCAATAACGATAAAGCTGTTTAATTTTAAGGCTACTTCGTCAAAGCACATTCCTGCTATTGAAGCGAATTTAGTGTCCATCACCAATGGACGCTCTTCAATCCCTTCACTTTCAACTTGCCTTCTGACTGCCTGCATTCTTGTAAAGTAGTCAGGTATATCCTCCTTGAATCCAAATTCCAATGGGGAAATAGGTTTTGATACTTTTTCCCTTATCTTTTCAAATCTGAAGTCTCTGTCGCCCATATTTTCGTTATATCCATGGTCCTGTACGGCGATTGCAATCTTATCGATGTCAAATTCCAGGTCATAGCCCAATAGGAATTCGGATAGTTTTGTAATGTTGATATCGCCCAATGTGATTTTTGAATAATCCTTATATTCCTTTGAATCATCGGCTATTTCTATTCCTATTGCTTTGACCTGTTCTAAATTGTCACGAATTGTTTTTGCACATTTTGGTTCCATTACAACTTTATATCCTTTTTCCATGTGTTCTAAAATGCTTCTTTTTATTTTTCCTCCACCCATTATTTCTCCGTTGAAGTAAATGTCGTTTTCTATTTCTCTTATCTGCTGGGATATGTATAGGTGTGGAGAGGGCAGAACTAGTTTAATTGAGTTTTCCAGTTCCTTTTCAGTATCGTAAATCATTATGTCTTGGGTTCCGGTTCCCACATCAATTGCTAAAATTCTCATGCTTTTAGATTGTTTTTTATCCTATTAATAATTAAACTGTACATTTTTGTACAACAAAGCTTTATATAGTACATTGTAGTAAGTATTATTATGACTTACAAAATAGAATTATCATCAGATGACGTGCCAAAACAATGGTACAATATGCTTGCCGATTTACCTTGTGAGCTTCCGGCTCCTATTAACAGTGAAGGAAAAGATCAGATTTCATCATTACAGATTGCTTTTACAAAAGCAGCTTTAGAACAGGAATTTGCCACCGACCGCTATATCAAGATTCCTGATGAAGTCAGAAACCTGTATATGGAAATGGGAAGACCCACTCCATTAGTGAGAGCCAACAGGCTTGAAGAGTACTTGAATACTCCCGCAAAAATTTACTTCAAGAGGGAAGATACCTCTCCAACAGGTTCACACAAGTTAAATTCCGCTATTCCTCAAGCATATTTTGCTAAAAAAGAAGGTGTAGAAAGATTAACTACTGAAACAGGTGCTGGTCAATGGGGTACCGCCTTATCCCTTGCATGTAACCTCCTTGATTTGGAATGTACAGTTTATATGGTTAAGGTATCATTCAACCAAAAGCCTGACAGGAAAAACATAATGAACATTTATGACGGAAACGTTTACGCATCACCTAGTGAAAATACCAAAGTCGGCCGTGAAGTTATTGCAAATGACCCGGACCATCCAGGTTCTTTAGGTGTAGCTATTTCCGAAGCGATGGAAGAGGCTTTGGAAAACGACAATGTCAAATATTCATTAGGAAGCGTTCTAAACCATGTAATGCTCCATCAAACAATCATCGGTCAAGAGCTAAAAACCCAACTGGAGATTGCTGAAGAAACTCCAGACGTAATGATTGCCTGTGCAGGAGGGGGAAGTAACTTTGCAGGATCCCTGTTCCCATTCATTAAGGACAAGATTGATGGAAACTCCGACACTGAATTCATTGCTGTTGAACCTACTGCATGCCCTACCCTTACTCAAGGATCTTATGACTATGACTTTGGAGATTCCAACGGATTTACACCAATGCTCAAGATGTTTACCTTAGGACATGACTTCGTTGCCCCTTCCGTTCATGCCGGTGGATTAAGATACCATGGAATGTCACCTATCGTTTCCCTTTTAACTAAAGAAGGATATATAACCCCTAAAGCAGTTCATCAAAGAGACTGTTTCGAATCCGGAATTGCTTTTGCCCGTAACGAAGGAGTCCTTCCGGCTCCAGAAACCACACATGCAATTAAGGCTACCATCGATGAAGCTTTGAAATGTAAGGAAACCGGAGAAGAGAAAACAATTGTTATGAACTTCTCAGGTCATGGAATGTTGGATTTAAAAGGATATGCTAGCTATTTTGAAGGAACAATGCAAAACGCTAAATAATCCTTCCCTTTATTTTTTTTGAATTTTTTTACTTATAACTTATAACTTATTAGTGTTTTATTATTTGTTATAACTTATAACTATTAACAAATAACTAATAACTTATTTGTGAAAACAAATACTTTATAAGAGAGAAGTTATAAAATATAACTTATTTGTTAAAAGTTAGTTATGATAAGTTATTTCTTAAAACTTATTTTTTATAACTTAGACGTTTTAACTTAAAACTTAATTCCTATCCCTTAGAAGTTAAAACTGATAAGTTATTTCCTTTAAGTTTTAAATTAAAAGATTTAACTTAATTCTTTTAACTTATACTGAATAACTTAAAAGTTATTCTTTAAACCCTAAGCATTTTAAGTTATAATTCATAACTGATAACTTAAATCTTATCAGATAAAGGAGAATTCTTTAAATGAGTGAAGTAATCGCAGTGATGAATCAAAAAGGGGGCTGTGGAAAAACAACAACCGTTGTAAATACTGCAACATCCCTAGCCGTAATGGGCAAATCTGTTTTGGTTGTAGATATGGATCCTCAAGCTAACGCAACAACCAGCTTTGGGATTGATAAAACCAAAATAGAAAATACAATATATGATGCTCTCATTGGGGATATTAATGTAAAAAAAGCAACAATTCCTACGTTTATTAAAAATTTATTTATTATCCCAAGTAATATATCCCTCAGTGGTGCTGGAATGGAGCTTTCTAGACGTGAAAATTATCATATTGTGTTACAGGAAACTCTTAAAGATGTTGTACCATTATTTGATTACATATTCATTGATTTGCCTCCTTCATTAGGCGTACTTACTGTCAATGCATTAGTAGCTTCAGATAGTGTTTTAATACCTATCCAAGCTGAGTATTACGCTTTGGAAGGTGTAGCTGATTTGATTAATACAATAAAATTAGTTGAAAGAAGGCTTAGAAGTCCCACTCCAATCAAAGGAATTCTCCTTACTCTATTTGATAAGAGAACCAGGCTTAGTAAAGACGTACACAAAGAACTTAAAAGTTACTTTGGCGAATCAAACTTATTATTTAAAACAATCATTCCAAGAAACATCAGATTAGCTGAAGCTCCTAGTTTCGGAAAACCTTGCTTGATTTATGATCCTGAAAGTACAGGTACCAAAGCTTATTTAAGATTAGCTAAGGAAATTATTCAAAGGGACGAAAACGTTCAATTGAATGAAGCAAGAAAAAGCATAGATGTAAAAGGAAAAAGCCAATTCAAGATGGTTAAAAGAAATCTGGAAAGGAGTATGGGAGGTAAATAATGGCTAGAAAAGGTCTTGGAAAAGGATTGGATTCATTAATTCCTGATTATTATAATGAAGATTTCGACAGTAATTCTACTCAATCTCTTGAAGATTTATTGAATGAAGAGGAGAAATCTGGTGAAGAAGAAAAGAATATATTTGAACAGGTAGCGGAAGAAAATGATCAAGAAGATATTTCGAATGTCAATGGAAGCAGTATCCCTGAAGAGCCTAACCCGCAGGAAGAGGTACAGGTGGATGCTAGCGAACCCGAAGACTTATCTAGCGATAAGGGCAGCGAAGAAAGTGTACAAACACCACAAGAAATCAAAATCCAAGAAGAACATATAGCTGAGGTTAAAGAGATTGTAGATAAAAATCCAAGAATAACCTTATGGTCTTCAAGATCTTCGGCCGTTTTCAGATACTTAAGAAAAACCGAACCGGAATTTAGTATTTCAAAGGAAGCATCTGTTTTAATCGAAGAGGCAGTTGCCAAAAAATACCCTGACATATGGGCATTGTTCGATGATTACTAGATTTTCAATTTTTTAATTGTAGCTTATATTGTATACTCTTTTTATATATTTACACTTGAAATAGTATTCAATATATTTTTTAATAAATATATTGTATATGAAAAATTTTCTATTATTATGCTTGATTTTACTATAATTTAAATTAAATCAAATTCTTTAATTGATGAAATAATTTTGTGATGAATCTAAAAATCGAAAGTGGTCTGATATTCACCACTTATTTTTATATATGGTTCCGCTCTATTAACTACAACCCCTAATTTTCGAAGCTGTTCTATATTTGAAAAAGGCATTTTTTTCCTAATAGATATTATTTGTCGGGCAGATTTTACCCCAATTCCAGGGACCCTTATTAGTTCCACGAAAGGTGCGCTGTTGATTTCTACAGGGAATATGTCCATTCTTTTTGCCGCTAGAATTTTCGGATCCTGGTCAAGCGATAACTTGTCGTTTTCATCAAATACAAGTTCACTAACCTTATAATGGTAATCATTGAGTAGGCTATCTGCATTATATAGTTTTGATGTTCTGTCTGTCGAGCAGGCCTCCCTATTTGAAAATTCAGTACCTTCTATAGGGGTGAATGCTGAAAAGTATGTTCTCTTCAATTCGGATTTTTTGTAGATTTTTTCCATTCTACTTAGAATTTCCTTGTCACTTTCCCCGTTTGCACCAACAATCAGTTGTGTGGTATGAGTAGAATTTGGATATGTTGTGCTTTTATGCTGGAGGCTGTTTATCCAGGATAGCCTTTTCAGAATGTCTTTATTGTAGTCTTTTGTGGATGACAATTCGGCAAGTCCTGAGGGTGTTGCGGCTTCAATATTGATGCTTACCCTGTTTGCCAGTGCCATTGCCCTTGCAATTGAGTCTTTGCTTGCTCCCGGAACGACTTTAAGGTGTATATAATCGTCATAGCCATATTTTTTTCTTAAAAGTTGCACGGTTTCTATTTGTTTTTCCATTGTAGATTCTTCATCGCCGGTGATTCCCGAACTTAAAAACAAGCCGTTTACCAGGCCTCTGTTGTAGTATCTGAGAAACGCTTTTGCAAGCTCTTCAGGAGACAGTTCCAGTCTTGTAAAATCCCTTTTAGATTGATTTATGCAATATTTACAGTCATTTTTGCATTTGTTTGTCAGGAGCGTTTTGAAAAGAGGAATCTTACAGCCGTTGTGTCCTGTCGCCTCATATATCCCTGGAAGATTTACCTGTGAGCTTTTATTGTGGCTTACATAATCGCAAAGATCATATTGGGCTGAATCCGTCAGAATTTTCATCTTTTCTAATGTAGACATACTGTTTTATTGTTTGTTTATTCAATTATATAATTGTTTGTTTAATATCAAACAAAATCGCGTCAAATCATTTTAACAAAAAAATAATAAACTTTATATTAAATGAAAATTTTATATATCTATGCATATATGTTTGGATTATAGCAGATATAATTAGGGCATGTATGTTAATGAAAAACTTGTTGAAAAATAGTATTAAATATTTTGAAAAAATTGAAATCAGGTAGATTTCTAATGTTTTAGGGATTTATCTAAAGGCTTTTAACAAACGTCTTAACCATAAGCGATTATGGTTCAGTTGTAGGACATATACCTAGTAAAAAAAGATCATTTAATCCTATTCTATTTGGTTAGGTCCAAATAATCAAATAGAATCAAAAGGTTTTCGAACCGTTAATAAATAATCTAAATAACTGCCTATATTCGTATAGTATTGGCGTCAGTCAAGTCAGTCATTTTAAATCAATATTATATTGGTTTTTACATGGTTGGTATCAGTTATTTTATTTTATTTATTATTTTACTTTTTTTATTCTGCTTTTCAAGATGTTTCACTCGTTTTTTAAGATCTCATTTTCAGGACATAATATAAAAATTTATATATGTTGACAATCAACATATCAATTGATACATTAGGTACTGATTTCAGTATTTCATGTATCGATTTCAAGTTTTTCTATATATATTTATTATTATTGCAAAAATGCAAGTTGTTTTCATTTGTAAGTTTAAAAGTTAAACGAAATTTTTTCTACTATATTTATAGCTATTATAAGACAAAGAGTTTTCAAAAGTTTGTAGTTAAATGATATTTTTTTCTATATATTTGTATTATTAAAGAAGCAAAAAGTTTTCATTAGATTAGAGTTAAACGGTATTAAATTGTTTAAAAAAGGAGAATATTATGCGTTTTAAGCGATATATGTTTTTAACTTTAATACTATTTTTAACGATATTTTCAATTTCACTTGTGGGTGCAAGTGAAAATGTAACATACGATCAAAACACTGGCGAACTTAATACTCTATCGATGTCTGATATAGATCCAATCGAGGGAACTTTAAATAATGTAAATGTGGATTCTGTTGATGAAGCAAATAATAATTCATTGGGTAATGCCAGTGAAAATGAAAGAAATGAAATTGATGGTTGTTTGACTAATAACAATGAAACTCAATTATCGAATAATAGTAATAATTTGAAAATAGATGGTAAAATAATAACTAGCGCTGTGAATGGCAAAGCAATTCTTGGTGCTAGTAATGATGAATTAACAAATAATGATGATTTAGATCTTCTTGGTGCTACTAATGATGAGCCTGTGCTAGGTACAGTATATAATTTTAATACTGGTGACACAATAAATCAGATATTTGATCAAATTATAAGGTGTCAACCTGGAGATATAATATATCTAAATGGTGGAGTCTATCGTCAAGGGGGTTATCATACTGTTACAGGCCGGCATACTATTGAAAATGTTAGGATTATTGGAGGAAGTCAAGCTGAACCAGATTTAGTTGCTTCATTTGAAGTGGGTGATGATGGAAATGTATTTGACTTCAGAGGTGCTCAATACAACGGGAATTATACTACTGCTAATGGTTATGATCTTGTGGGCGTTACTTTTGAAAATTTAAGGTCTTCAGGGAGAATGTTTGAGTTCTGTAGCGGATCTTTGACAGATTGTGTTTTTAATAATATTGAGACAAATCAGCAAATGTTTTTCCTATATGGATGTCTCTATAATGGTACTGTTATTGATCCTCAGCCAATAACACTGACTAATGTTAATTTCACCAACTGTCATCAAACTTATCCTGGTGATAATGGTGTTGATGACGGTAGCGGTCAGTTAGGCGTACTCTTCGGTGCCAAACTGGTTGGATGTAACTTTATTAATACAAGCTCTGCTAATCACGGTGGTGCTTTTTGTCTTTCAGACGAATACAGTGGTGGTCCTCAACGCGTTGCAAGTAGTTTAACTGATTGTAATTTTATCAATATTACTTCTCGATGGTTTGCAGTTTATATACATGGAAATTACACAGGGTCTTCATATATTTCAGGACCTCAAGTGCTTGATAACTGTAAGTTTATTAATTGTACAGGAACAGGCGAATATGGTGGTGCACTTGGAATAAGTCATAACAATGTAATTATAAGAAACTGTGATTTCATCAATAACACTGGTGGACAAGGTTCCGCTATTATGGTTGGTGGAATTGACCGCAACCATGATGGATTCTGGGGTCTTAATACTCAAGGAAATAATATTACACTTGACAATTGTAACTTTATAAATAATGTTGCAAAAACTGATGGTCAAAGTAGTTCATTGTGTATAGCCAGATATCATAACATGGTTGATGGAGGATGGGTAGAAGGTATGCCTCGTTACGATTATAATCAAGGGCAATACACTCCAAATCCAAATGGTCAATATTATTGGAAGCATGATAAGGATTTGACATTCAATGCAAGCGGTAATGCAGCTGCTGTTTATGTGTATGGTAATGATACCAAAGTCTTCAATACCGTCTTTGAGAACAATAAGGCTTCAAATGATGGTGGTGCTATTTACATTGAGGGTAATCGTACCCGTTTTGTAAATTCAACCTTGCGTAATAACTCTGCTATCAATGGTACAGTATACATCTACGGTCACAATACCACAGTTATGACTACAAACTTTACCAACAACGATGCGGACAATGGTGCAGGAATTTATATCGTAGGTCGAAATACATATGTTGCCAATTCAGGATTCTATAATAACACTGCAAATACTACTTCAGGTTTAGGTGGTGCTTTAGATGTTATTGGTAACAATTGTACTCTTTTAACAGTAACTTGTATCAACAACACTGCTTCTTGTGGTGGTGCTGGATTTATCCGTGGTAATAATACAAAAGTTAATAACTCAATATTTGACGGAAACAACGCTACCCTTAGAGGTGGTGGATTGGACGTTTACGGCGACCATTTCACAGCAAATGGCCTTGATGTATCCGATAACTGGGCCGGTACCGACGGTGGTGCGGTCTACGTAGTCGGTAACTATGCGACATTCACTGATGTTGATTCAATAAACAACACCGCTAAAAGGGGAGGTTCAACCTTCATTCGTGGTGACCATGTTGATGTCCACAACTGTACCTTAAATGGAAACAACGCTTTCGATAACGGAACTGAAGGTTCCGGTAGAGGTGGTGGATTGGATGTTGCCGGTACAAACTGTGACATCTACAATTTAACTGTGTCCAATAACCACGCTGACCGTGAAGGTGGAGCTATCTACATCAAATCCCATAATTTGGAAATTTATGATATTCGCTCCGTAAACAACACTGCTGAACGTGGTGGAGCAGTATTCATTGAAGGAGAAAACGTTACAGTTCGCGACAGTATTTTTGATAACAACACCGCTAGCCTTCGTGGTGGTGGATTGAACATTTACGGTAACAACTGTACCGTTTCCAATGTTGATGTATCCGGTAACAAGGCAGAAGAAGACGGTGGTGCTGTATATATATTGGGCAACGATGCAACAATCATAAAGGTCACTTCAATCAACAACACCGCTCAAAGAGGAGGTTCAACCTTTATTGAAGGAGACAGGGCAGATGTTCACGACTGTATATTAAATAACAACAACGCTACCATTAGAGGTGGTGGATTGGACGTTGCTGGTGAAGACTGTAAAATCTACAATTTGAATGTGTCCGGAAACCATGCTGACGGTGAAGGTGGAGCTATGTACATAAGGTCAAATGATTTAGATATTCATCATATTGACTCCGAAAACAACACTGCTGAACGTGGTGGATCAACCTTCATTTATGGTAACAACACAAAAGTTCACGACTGTACCTTTGACGGAAACAACGCTTCTCTCCGTGGTGGTGGATTGAACATTTACGGTGACAACTGTTCCGTTTACAATGTTGATGTATCCGATAACAGGGCAGAAGAAGACGGTGGTGCTGTATATGTATTAGGTGAAGGTGCATCATTCGAAAATGTAAATTCCGTTAATAACACCGCTGCAAGAGGAGGTTCAACCTTTATTCGTGGTGACGGCGCTGAAGTTCACAACTGTACCCTTGACGGCAATACAGCTTTCTTCAACGGTACTGAAGGTACCGGTAGAGGTGGTGGATTGGACATTGCTGGTGCGGACTGTGACATCTACAATTTAACCGTGTCCGATAACCACGCTGACCGTGACGGTGGAGCAATCTACATCAAATCCGATGGTTTAGATATTCATCATATTATCTCCGATAACAACACTGCTGAACGTGGTGGTGCCGTATTCATTGAAGGGGACAGAATTACTGTTTCACATTCAGAGTTCAACAACAATGAAGCTATATTCAATGATACCAGAAATGAAACTTCCGGTTTAGGTGGTGCTGTCGACGTTTACGGTGACGGCTGTACATTCTACAATGTTACTTCCGTAAACAATACAGCTTATCGTGGAGGTTCCACATTCGTTCGTGGTAACAACACTGTAGTAAAAGACTGTATCCTGGACAACAACACTGCTACCGTACGTGGTGGTGGTATTAATGTTGCAGGTGACAATTGTACAATTGATAATGTTAGCGTGTCAAACAATCATGCAGGCCATATGGGTGGTGCTATTTATGTAAACTCAAATGGTACTAAATTGATTAATGTCACTGCTGATAACAACAATGCTGAACGTGGTGGTGCTGCATTCATTAACGGTACTGGCATTCAGGTTCTTGGCGGTGAGTTGAACAACAACAGAGCTAACTATAATGCAAGTGGTAAAGAGGCTAATCTTACAGGTTTAGGTGGTGCATTCGATATTGTCGGTGACAATATCCTTGTTAATGGTCTTCACACTAACAACAACACTGCTAGACTTGGAGGATCAACATTTATCCGTGGTAATAACGTAACAGTTCAAAATTGTAACTTGGACAACAACACTGCTGACTTACGTGGTGGAGCTTTAGATATCGGTGGCGGTGAAGGCTGTCAAATCATTAACGTAAGCGTATCCAACAACCGCGCAGGAACTCAGGGTGGAGCTGTTTACGTAACAGGTGATAACGCCTTATTTGAAAATGTTAATTCTACCCACAACCACGCTAAGGAAGGAGGTTCCTCATACATTAACGGTACTGGGGTTGATGTAATTAACTGTAACTTGGACAACAATAGTGCTGATATACGTGGTGGAGGATTGGCCGTAACAGGTGACAACTGTACTTTTGAAAATGTTGCTTTATCCAATTGTAACGCTACTGAAGAAGGTGGTGCTGTCTACGTTGCAGGTGAAAATTCCGTATTTGATAATGTGACTTCCATTCATAACAATGCTAAATATGGTGGTTCAAGTTATGTTAAAGGTAATAACATCACTGTTAAAAATTGTAACTTGAACGAAAACTGGGCTATAACCGACGGTGGAGGAATATACGTTACAGGTAGTAACTGTAACTTTACCAATGTGAATTTATCCAACTGTAATTCCACTTACTATGGTGGTGCAATTTATGTTAACGGAACAAATAACACATTCGATAATGTAATTTCTGTAAATAACACTGCTATGCTCGGTGGTTCAACTTATATTAATGGTAATGGCAATAATGTTACCAATTGTAACTTGAACAGTAACCGTGCAAATAACGGTGGTGGATTATATATCGAAGGTAATGATTGTCGTTTTGAAAATGTAAGCCTTTCATATAACAACGCTTCTGAAGAAGGTGGTGCTATCTATATTAGAGGTAGTAATATACTATTTGATAATATTACCTCCATATATAACAATGCTACCTCTGCTGGCGGTTCATCAAAGATTTATGGAGACGATGTCACTGTTAAAAATTCCATTCTTACAAATAATAACGTTACCAAAGGTGCCGGTGGTGCAGTTTCTATAGATGGGGACAATTGTAAATTTGAAAATAACAATATATCTTCTAATGAAGCATCCGGTCAAGGTGGTGCAATCCATATTGCTGGAGACAACGCTGAATTTTCAGATAACAATATTTCCTATAACATCGCGGATTTCGGTGGTGCAATCAGTATTGATGGAGGAGCTGATTCTAACTTTACAAATAACAATATCACATTTAATAAAGCCCGTTCAAGTGGTGGAGCAGTATTTTTAGAAAGTGTATGGGGTGATGATGCTTATTTCACCAACAATAATATTTCATCAAACCGTGCTGAAGTACAAGGTGGTGGTATATACGACCATGGTGCTAACTTGTATTTAGACCAAATCTATGCATTTAATAATACTGCTAATAAAGGTGGTTTTGCATCTATTGTGAAACTTGAAGAGGATGTTACTTTAGAGGTTACTAACTCAATCTTCAGAGATAACCATGCATTAGGAGACATCGCTAATAGTTCAGGTTTAGGTGGTGCTTTCTACATAGCAGGTGTGCAAGATGCTACCATACAAGGTGATTTCAGTTGGAATACCGCAATAAACGGATCTGCAATTTATTTAGATCAGTTTGTTGCATATGATGGAACAGTCACTTCCTCTACATTACATGTACATGATTCAACATTCTATGACAACCAAGCTTGGTCCTATCAATTGTTAGCTATAGCTAACGACCATAACAGTTCTGCAACAAAGTATGGTGCATGTAATTGCATCCCTGGTCAATGCAATTGTCCTACCAGAAAAAGAGGAACAGAAGATGAAGGCTGCGGATGTGAAGCTAATTGTACATGCAGAATTATACCTACTATATACGAAAATGAAAACATAACAATCATAGTCTATCACAAAGGTGGGGACAACATAGCTAACGGTATTCATAACAACAGCTCTACTGTTTGGGTGAAAAATATTACTTATCCGTTCTTCACTGAAGACGGTCAAGAAATAGATAAAACTGTATCCCGTGATGACTATATTACACCAATCTTGGAACCAGATTATGATGAAATTTATCAATATCCTTTTGAAAACAACCAACAAATTGTTAGAATAGTTGTTTATGATGAAAATGGTACTGTTGTTGGAAATTTCTCAGCTGATGAAATCGTTAAGACAGACATCTTTGGAAAAACAACATTGAAACTAACTGGTTTATCTAAAGGAGTGTATTATGTAGAAGCATATTATAATGAAACTAGCTATTACACAGCTATTCAAAACGTTACTAAATTCAGAGTAATTGAACCTCCAACAGTCAAAAAATTGTCTCTAAATGGATCATCACTTCTTGGTGATGAAGTAGAGTTCACTGTTGTTGTAAGGAATACTCTTGTTGATGACGATGGTAACAGTACCAACATGACCAATATTACTGCAACTGATTTCTTCAAAACCGCTGAATTGGAATTTGTTGACTATGATAATAAGGATAAGTGGATTATTAACAGAACCTATTATATTACTGAAACTGTAGGTGGAGAAACCATTAATTACACTTGCATTGAATTCATATATGATGGTGTCTTAGAAACTGGAGAATCTGCTAACTTTACTGCAAAATTCAAGACTTTAGCAACCGGTACTTTAGTCAACACTGTTAATGTAACTTCTAATCAAACTGGAGATCCTTATTCAGCAAACAATACTACTGATGTATACGAATTGCTTGATAAGTTGACTGTTAATGAGACAGTTTATGTTGGCGACAATGCCGAGTTCATAGTCGTTGTTACTAATCCGTTCAATAGTACTTCTGGTGATTTCACTAACGTTACCAACTTAACCGATGTTACAATCTATGAAATATTCAAGACTTCTGAATTGGAGTATGTAGGACATAGCAATAGCAGCTGGATTATTGAGAGTACAGATACGTTTGTTGACAGCAAAGGTGACAATTATACCTGTATTGTTTTAAAATATGAAGACGGCATTATACATGTAAATGAATCAGTTAACTTTACAATAACCTTCAAGACTTTGGCAACAGGTGTTTTAATCAACACCGTTAACTTGACAACTAAAGAGACTAAAGAAAGAATCTTAGTTGCAAGCAATAAGACTTATGCATATAAGTTGCTTGATAAGTTAACCGTGAATGAGACCGTGTACCTAGGTGAATATTCTGATTTCGTAGTAGTTGTGAAAAATACATTTAACAATACTGACGGTAATTATACCAACGATACCATTTTACATGATATCACAATCAATGAGATTTTCAGAACTTCTGAATTGGAATATATCAATCATACAAACAGCGACATGTGGGTAATTGACAGCGTTACAACATTCAATCAGACTGTTGATGGTCAAACTGTTAACTTTACCAATATGGTTTTAAGATATCTAGGCACTTTAAGCTTTGAAGAAGCTGCAAACTTCACAATAACCTTTAAAACTTTAGCAACTGGTACTTTAATCAACACTGTTAACCTAACAACTAGGGAAACAATTGGTAAAAATATCTCTGCAAGCAATGTAACCGAAGCTATTCCAACAACTTATGAAGTTATTAAAATTTGGCATGACGGTAATAATACTAATAATACCAGACCTGAGTTTATTGATGTTGAGTTACTTGCTGATGGTGTAAGAGTTAATGGTACTAGATTGGATGCTTCTAATAATTGGACACATACATTCACTGATTTAGAAGTTTATAACGGTACTCAAAGAATTATTTACACCGTTATTGAGACCACTGTTTTAAACAATTACATTGTTAACGTTACTAATTCAACTCCTGGTTTAACAATCATTGAGAATACATTAGTTACAAATCTTACTGTTATCAAAGAGTGGAATGATGGAAATAATACTACTGGCAGAAGGCCGCCTAGCATTAATGTTACCTTGTTAGCTGATGGTCAAGCAGTTGGTAGTGCTATTTTGAATTTCACTAATAATTGGATGCATACTTTCTATAATTTAACTGTGTTCCATGATAATGGTACCGCGATTAAGTATTCTTTCGAAGAGTTAACTGTTCCTGGTTACTCTGTTGCGATTAGTAATAGTACTGCTTATAATTGGACTATTGTGAATACTGAATTGGTTAATTTCACTGTTGTTAAAGTATGGAATGATGGTAATAATGCTACTGGTAATAGGCCGGTAAATGTTACTGTTAGGTTAATGAATGGTACTGTTTTGGTTCGTTCTATTACTTTGAATGAGTCTAATAATTGGAATTACACTTTCGTTGATTTACTTAGGTATGATGTTGATGGTAGTGTAATTAATTATAGTATTGGTGAGATTCCTGTTCCTGGTTTCAGTGTTGAGTATGATGATAGTATTGCTTATCTTGTGACTGTTACTAACACTGAGTTGGTTAATTTCACTGTTGTTAAAGTATGGAATGATGGTAATAATGCTACTGGTAATAGGCCGGTAAATGTTACTGTTAGGTTAATGAATGGTACTGTTTTGGTTCGTTCTATTACTTTGAATGAGTCTAATAATTGGAATTACACTTTCGTTGATTTACTTAGGTATGATGTTGATGGTAGTGTGATCAATTATAGTATTGGTGAGATTCCTGTTCCTGGTTTCAGTGTTGAGTATGATGATAGTATTGCTTATCTTGTGACTGTTACTAACACTGAGTTGGTTAATTTCACTGTTGTTAAAGTATGGAATGATGGTAATAATGCTACTGGTAATAGGCCGGTAAATGTTACTGTTAGGTTAATGAATGGTACTGTTTTGGTTCGTTCTATTACTTTGAATGAGTCTAATAATTGGAATTACACTTTCGTTGATTTACTTAGGTATGATGTTGATGGTAGTGTGATCAATTATAGTATTGGTGAGATTCCTGTTCCTGGTTTCAGTGTTGAGTATGATGATAGTATTGCTTATCTTGTGACTGTTACTAACACTGAGTTGGTTAATTTCACTGTTGTTAAAGTATGGAATGATGGTAATAATGCTACTGGTAATAGGCCGGTAAATGTTACTGTTAGGTTAATGAATGGTACTGTTTTGGTTCGTTCTATTACTTTGAATGAGTCTAATAATTGGAATTACACTTTCGTTGATTTACTTAGGTATGATGTTGATGGTAGTGTAATCAATTATAGTATTGGTGAGATTCCTGTTCCTGGTTTCAGTGTTGAGTATGATGATAGTATTGCTTATCTTGTGACTGTTACTAACACTGAGTTGGTTAATTTCACTGTTGTTAAAGTATGGAATGATGGTAATAATGCTACTGGTAATAGGCCGGTAAATGTTACTGTTAGGTTAATGAATGGTACTGTTTTGGTTCGTTCTATTACTTTGAATGAGTCTAATAATTGGAATTACACTTTCGTTGATTTACTTAGGTATGATGTTGATGGTAGTGTAATTAATTATAGTATTGGTGAGATTCCTGTTCCTGGTTTCAGTGTTGAGTATGATGATAGTATTGCTTATCTTGTGACTGTTACTAACACTGAGTTGGTTAATTTCACTGTTGTTAAAGTATGGAATGATGGTAATAATGCTACTGGTAATAGGCCGGTAAATGTTACTGTTAGGTTAATGAATGGTACTGTTTTGGTTCGTTCTATTACTTTGAATGAGTCTAATAATTGGAATTACACTTTCGTTGATTTACTTAGGTATGATGTTGATGGTAGTGTAATCAATTATAGTATTGGTGAGATTCCTGTTCCTGGTTTCAGTGTTGAGTATGATGATAGTATTGCTTATCTTGTGACTGTTACTAACACTGAGTTGGTTAATTTCACTGTTGTTAAAGTATGGAATGATGGTAATAATGCTACTGGTAATAGGCCGGTAAATGTTACTGTTAGGTTAATGAATGGTACTGTTTTGGTTCGTTCTATTACTTTGAATGAGTCTAATAATTGGAATTACACTTTCGTTGATTTACTTAGGTATGATGTTGATGGTAGTGTAATTAATTATAGTATTGGTGAGATTCCTGTTCCTGGTTTCAGTGTTGAGTATGATGATAGTATTGCTTATCTTGTGACTGTTACTAACACTGAGTTGGTTAATTTCACTGTTGTTAAAGTATGGAATGATGGTAATAATGCTACTGGTAATAGGCCGGTAAATGTTACTGTTAGGTTAATGAATGGTACTGTTTTGGTTCGTTCTATTACTTTGAATGAGTCTAATAATTGGAATTACACTTTCGTTGATTTACTTAGGTATGATGTTGATGGTAGTGTGATCAATTATAGTATTGGTGAGATTCCTGTTCCTGGTTTCAGTGTTGAGTATGATGATAGTATTGCTTATCTTGTGACTGTTACTAACACTGAGTTGGTTAATTTCACTGTTGTTAAAGTATGGATTGATGGTAATAATGCTACTGGTAATAGGCCGGTAAATGTTACTGTTAGGTTAATGAATGGTACTGTTTTGGTTCGTTCTATTACTTTGAATGAGTCTAATAATTGGAATTACACTTTCGTTGATTTACTTAGGTATGATGTTGATGGTAGTGTAATTAATTATAGTATTGGTGAGATTCCTGTTCCTGGTTTCAGTGTTGAGTATGATGATAGTATTGCTTATCTTGTGACTGTTACTAACACTGAGTTGGTTAATTTCACTGTTGTTAAAGTATGGAATGATGGTAATAATGCTACTGGTAATAGGCCGGTAAATGTTACTGTTAGGTTAATGAATGGTACTGTTTTGGTTCGTTCTATTACTTTGAATGAGTCTAATAATTGGAATTACACTTTCGTTGATTTACTTAGGTATGATGTTGATGGTAGTGTGATCAATTATAGTATTGGTGAGATTCCTGTTCCTGGTTTCAGTGTTGAGTATGATGATAGTATTGCTTATCTTGTGACTGTTACTAACACTGAGTTGGTTAATTTCACTGTTGTTAAAGTATGGATTGATGGTAATAATGCTACTGGTAATAGGCCGGTAAATGTTACTGTTAGGTTAATGAATGGTACTGTTTTGGTTCGTTCTATTACTTTGAATGAGTCTAATAATTGGAATTACACTTTCGTTGATTTACTTAGGTATGATGTTGATGGTAGTGTGATCAATTATAGTATTGGTGAGATTCCTGTTCCTGGTTTCAGTGTTGAGTATGATGATAGTATTGCTTATCTTGTGACTGTTACTAACACTGAGTTGGTTAATTTCACTGTTGTTAAAGTATGGATTGACGGTAATAATGCTACTGGTAATAGGCCGGTAAATGTTACTGTTAGGTTAATGAATGGTACTGTTTTGGTTCGTTCTATTACTTTGAATGAGTCTAATAATTGGAATTACACTTTCGTTGATTTACTTAGGTATGATGTTGATGGTAGTGTGATCAATTATAGTATTGGTGAGATTCCTGTTCCTGGTTTCAGTGTTGAGTATGATGATAGTATTGCTTATCTTGTGACTGTTACTAACACTGAATTGGTTAATTTAACTGTTGAGAAAATTTGGCTTGACGGTATTCTTCACCCTAATAGGCCTGCAAATATTACTGTTGTCTTGTATGCTGATGGTGCAACATTTGACACTGCTGTATTGAATGAGTCTAATAATTGGATGCATACCTTCTATGATTTAATTAGGTTTAATGTAAATGGTAGTGCAATCAAGTATACTATTGGTGAATTCAACGTTACAAAGTATAGAACTGTTGTTACTAATAGCACTGCTTACAACTGGACTATTATTAACACTGAATTAGTTAATATAACTGTTACTAAAGTTTGGACTGACAATGATAACCAAGATGGAGTAAGACCTGAGAATATTAATGTTACTTTGTATGATGATGGTGTGAAAGTTGATAATGTTACATTAGATGAATCTAATAACTGGACACACATGTTCGAGAATTTAGATATGTTTAATGCTGATGGTACTTTGATTGCCTATAATGTTACTGAGAATAATGTTGCTAATTATACTGTTAACATTACCAGAAATAACTATGAATTTATAATTAATAACACTCACGTCATTGAATTGATCAACGTTACTGTTGTGAAAGTTTGGAATGATTCTGATAATCAGGATGGTTGTAGAACTGCTTATGTTACTGTTCGTTTGTTGGCAAATGGTACTGAGATTAATTCTACTGAGTTGAATGTTGCTAATAATTGGACTTACGCTTTCCTTGATTTAGATAAGTATAAGAACAATGGTACTTTGATTGTTTATACTATTATCGAGGATCCTGTTGCGTATTATAATACTACTATTACTACTGATGGTAAGGGTAATTGGACTGTTGTTAACACTCATATTCCTGAATTGACCAATGTTACTGTTGTGAAAGTTTGGAATGATTCTGATAATCAGGATGGTTGTAGAACTGCTTATGTTACTGTTCGTTTGTTGGCAAATGGTACTGAGATTAATTCTACTGAGTTGAATGTTGCTAATAATTGGACTTACGCTTTCCTTGATTTAGATAAGTATGAGAATAACGGTACTTTGATTGTTTATACTATTATCGAGGATCCTGTTGCGTATTATAATACTACTATTAGTAGTGATGGTAAGGGTAATTGGACTGTTGTTAACACTCATATTCCTGAATTGACCAATGTTACTGTTGTGAAAGTTTGGAATGATTCTGATAATCAGGATGGTTGTAGAACTGCTTATGTTACTGTTCGTTTGTTGGCTAATGGTACTGAGATTAATTCTACTGAGTTGAATGTTGCTAATAATTGGACTTACGCTTTCCTTGATTTAGATAAGTATGAGAACAATGGTACTTTGATTGTTTATACTATTATCGAGGATCCTGTTGCGTATTATAATACTACTATTAGTAGTGATGGTAAGGGTAATTGGACTGTTGTTAACACTCATATTCCTGAATTGACCAATGTTACTGTTGTGAAAGTTTGGAATGATTCTGATAATCAGGATGGTTGTAGAACTGCTTATGTTACTGTTCGTTTGTTGGCTAATGGTACTGAGATTAATTCTACTGAGTTGAATGTTGCTAATAATTGGACTTACGCTTTCCTTGATTTAGATAAGTATGAGAACAATGGTACTTTGATTGTTTATACTATTATCGAGGATCCTGTTGCGTATTATAATACTACTATTAGTAGTGATGGTAATGGTAATTGGACTGTTGTTAACACTCATATTCCTGAATTGATCAATATAACTGTTGAGAAAGTTTGGACTGATAACGATAATCAAGATGGTGTCAGACCTGATAACATTACTGTTCATTTGATTAAAAATCAAACTGTTATTGATACTGTTGTTTTAAATGATGCTAATAATTGGACTTACGCTTTCCTTGATTTAGATAAGTATGAGAATAACGGTACTTTGATTGCTTATAATGTTACCGAGGTTGAGGTTGCTAATTATACTGTTAACATTACCAGAAATAACTATGAATTTATAATTAATAACACTCATGTTCCTGAATTGGTTAATGTTACTGTTGTGAAAGTTTGGAATGATTCTGATAATCAGGATGGTTGTAGAACTGCTTATGTTACTGTTCGTTTGTTGGCAAATGGTACTGAGATTAATTCTACTGAGTTGAATGTTGCTAATAATTGGACTTACGCTTTCCTTGATTTAGATAAGTATGAGAACAATGGTACTTTGATTGTTTATACTATTATCGAGGATCCTGTTGCGTATTATAATACTACTATTAGTAGTGATGGTAATGGTAATTGGACTGTTGTTAACACTCATATTCCTGAATTGACCAATGTTACTGTTGTGAAAGTTTGGAATGATTCTGATAATCAGGATGGTTGTAGAACTGCTTATGTGGTTGTTCATCTGTTAGCGAATGGTACTGAGATTAATTCTACTGAGTTGAATGTTGCTAATAATTGGACTTACGCTTTCCTTGATTTAGATAAGTATGAGAACAATGGTACTTTGATTGTTTATACTATTATCGAGGATCCTGTTGCGTATTATAATACTACTATTAGTAGTGATGGTAATGGTAATTGGACTGTTGTTAACACTCATATTCCTGAATTGACCAATGTTACTGTTGTGAAAGTTTGGAATGATTCTGATAATCAGGATGGTTGTAGAACTGCTTATGTGGTTGTTCATCTGTTAGCGAATGGTACTGAGATTAATTCTACTGAGTTGAATGTTGCT